>CADBUJ010000016.1 GCA_902797845.1 uncultured Eubacteriales bacterium
AGCAGGATCCCCTTGTTCAGAACGCCTGCCCATATGTTGTCAGCACAGCTGAATGCCTCCACCAGCTTGAAATGCTGATGGACCATGCCTATACCCAGGGCATTGGCGTCATTGGGGTCATCTATCTTCACCTTTTCGCCGTTTTTGAATATCTCTCCCTTTTCGGGCTTATACAGTCCGAAAAGAACGCTCATAAGAGTGGACTTTCCGGCGCCGTTTTCTCCCAGAAGAGCATGTATCTCCCCCTTTTTAAGCTGGAGAGTGATATCGTCATTGGCCAGGATCCCCGGAAATTCCTTTGTTATATTCCTTAACTCTATTATATATTCCGGTTCGGATCCCGTTTTTTTATCAATGATCCCTTTGTTTTCTGTTGTCATTTCTTTTCCTCTTCAATTTCAACGGATTGATTTAAGAAAAGAGCCTGCTGCTTGATGCAGCAGGCCCATGGTATTAAAAATATCATTCGAAATTGATTGTAGTATTTGTAACAGCTTCTTCCATCCATGCAGCATCAGTTACACTCTCAGGTGTTGCTGCATCGGGAACTACAGTGCCGTCCTGGATCTTTGCGAAAAGCTCTTCATACTCTTCTACGGAATAATTCTCCATTGACCATGTATCTGTGGGAAGTCCTGTTGCATTCTCTGCTGCGCCAAGATTGGAAGCCTTGTTTGCAAGCTTTTCATCCCATTCGCCGTTGTAGAACTGCTCAAGAACAAGCTGAACGGAAGGATTAAGACCCTTTACTGCAGATGTGATGACTCTGTCGGATTCTCCGGACTGATCAACATCAACACCTACGATCCTTGCATCGGGGTATTCTGCAGCTGCAGACTTAACGGAATCAAACATGGAACCTCCGCATGCGAATACTACTTCTGTTCCTGCTGCATACCATCCTGCGATCTGTGTCTGAAGCTCTGTTGAAGCTGAGAAAGCATCACCGAACTTGTAGCTGTATCTGATCTCGATATCAACACCCAATTCCTTAGCTGCTGCATCAGCGCCCTGAACGAAACCGTATCCGAAACGGTTAACAGCAGGGTTTGCGCCACCGCCGCCGCCTGTGAAGCCGAGCTTTGTATAGCCTTCCTTAACTACAGCATAACCTGCAAGATATCCTGATTCCTGCTCTTTGTAAACAATAGCAGTTACGTTATCAAGTCCGAGAGCCCATCCGTCTACGAATACAAACTTAACATCGGGATTCTCTTTCGCAACTGTCTCAAGAGCTGTTGCCTGCAGGAAACCGGGTGTAACGATTATCTTTGCTCCGTTGTTTATGGCCTGTCTCATAGCTGCAATACGGTCGTTGTCGTTTGCGTCTGAGCCGTTAGCGGGCTGATAATACTTGTAGGTCTTGCCGTTTGCCTGTGCAAACTGCTCTGCGCCTTCATAAGTACCCTGATTGAAGCCCTTGTCCATAAGCTGTCCTACATCAGTAACAACACCGATCTCGTAACCGTCTGCGGAATCGCTTCCCTGGCTGCCTTCTTCAGTCTCAGAGCCGCTTTCTACTGCGCTCTGACTTTCCTTTGAGCCATCATCAGATGATCCGCCTGCACAGCCTGCCAGTGATGCTGCCATAGCTGCACAAAGTACAAAACTAAGTAATTTCTTCATTCTCTCCTCCATTTTTTCGGGTGTCCCCAAATAGTATTTGTCCATTGAAGTATAACAATGCAGATAAAGGGTGTCAAATTCACAAATAGCTGATTTTTGTCATATTTTTTTAATAATAAGACAACAAAAAAGAGGCATATCTTTGAAATATGCCTCTTATATTTTTACAATTCTTTTACTTGCTCCTGATCGACGGAATTTAGTCCTTTCTGGCTAAGTGCCGATTCCGCCGTCTCCACATCGGCCACCTTGAAGACCATGTATGCGCTTCCGGCTTCCCTGCCCACAAAAGCGTACATATATTCAAGATTAACTCCCGCATCTGTAAGGATCTTCAGGATAGATGCAAGTCCTCCCGGAGTATCGGGTATGGATATGGCTACCACCGGTACAAAGCTGTTTACAAATCCCGCATCCTTGAGGACGGTGCTTGCTTCCAGCACATCATCCACCAGGATCCTTGCTATACCGAATTCGTTGGCCTCGGACAATGACAAAGCTCTAAGATCGATGCTGTTCTTTGTAAGCACATCGCACATTTCCATAAGAGCTCCGGGCCTGTTTTCAAGAAAAACTGATATTTGATTTACCGCCATTTTTTGTGCTCCTTTCTCAGATCTTTCTCTTGTCTATAACTCTGACAGCCTTGCCTTCTGATCTGGTAATGCTCTTTGGTGCCACCAGATTGACCTTGGCCTTTATTCCAAGCATGTTCTTAAGGCCTTCCGAAAGCCTTTTCTGTCTTGCATCGATCTCACCCAGATTATCCGTGAACATTTCGGGAGTCATCTCAACATTTACATCGAGGGTATCGGTATTATTTACTCTGTCAACGATGATCTGGTAATTAGCCGCATATCCGTTGTTAAGAAGCACGGTCTCTATCTGTGAAGGGAATACATTTACTCCTCTTATGATAAGCATATCATCGGATCTTCCCTTAGGCTTTCTCATGCGGACATGGGTCCTTCCGCAGGAACATTTTTCCCTTGTAAGAACGCATATATCTCTGGTCCTGTATCTAAGAAGAGGAAAGGCCTTTTTATCCAGTGATGTAAATACGAGCTCGCCTTCTTCTCCTTCCGGCAGCACCTCTCCCGTATCAGGGTCTATTATC
The DNA here is from genome assembly GCA_902797845.1 of uncultured Eubacteriales bacterium. Taxonomy (GTDB): domain Bacteria; phylum Bacillota; class Clostridia; order Lachnospirales; family Lachnospiraceae; genus RUG14319. The sequence goes on from CADBUJ010000016.1 coordinate 2,744, forward strand.
TCGGCATAGAAATGATCTTCATTAATATGCATTCCCGTTTGAGCGGAGCATTCGAAGGAGACACCGGGTCCGGAAAGTTCCGTAAGGCCGTAAATATCGTAAGCCTTAATGCCTAAAGTCTTTTCTATATCGTGTCTCATCTCCTCGCTCCAGGCTTCGGCTCCGAATATACCGGCCTTAAGAGGTATCTCTTCGGGACTCATTCCCATTTCCTTCATGGTCTCACCGATATATGCTGCATAGCTTGGTGTACAGCAGAGGATGGTCGCATTAAGATCCTTTATGAACATTATCTGTCTTTGCGTATTTCCGGAACTTGTGGGGATCGTAAGGCATCCGACCTTGTGTGATCCTCCGTTAAGGCCGGGTCCGCCTGTAAACAGACCGTAGCCGTATGATACCTGGCACACATCCTCATCTGTGCCTCCTGCTGCCATTATGGCTCTGGCACAGCATTCTTCCCAGAGATCTATATCTTCCTGAGTATAGAAGGCTACCACTCTTTTTCCCGTGGTTCCCGATGTGGACTGTATCCTGACGCAATCCTTAAGGGGTACTCCCAGAAGTCCGTAGGGATATGCCTCCCTGAGATCGTCCTTGCTGAGAAAAGGAAGCTTTGAAATATCATCAAGTGACTTTATATCCGAAAGAGAAACACCCTTCTCTTCCCATTTTTTACGGCAATAGGGCACATCATTCCAGACATGCTCTGCCTGCTTTAAAAATTTTTCCTCCTGGATCTTTAAAATCTCGTCCCGTGTAGCACATTCAATTTCTTTTTGGTAATACTTCTCCATGTTGTAAAATCCTGCTTTCCTGTCTTATCATGTGGCATTTTTCCCCAAATAAAATGCCTTTTTATTTATGTCTGCAAATTTAGGCTTAACAACAGCCTCTATGGCTTCCATCCATTTATCCTCACTTAAGTCAAAATAACGGGACAGTCTCCCCAAAAGCACGAGATTGACTGATCTTATATTCCCTGCTTCTCCTGCCAGTTTCAGACAATCCATGGCATCGACCCTAAAGCCGTAAGCCTCCATTTTCTCCACAAGATCTTCCGGATATTCCGCAGATCCCGTTATTACCGGCATCGGATCTATCATCTGGATGTTTGTAACGACCTGGCCTCCCTTTTTCAGGTAAGGCAGCCATCTGGCCGCCTCCAGAAGTTCAAAGGAAACTATATAATCAGCTTCTCCTTTATCTATAACAGGAGAAAATACCTTGTCTCCGTAACGGACATAGGTGACTACAGAGCCCCCTCTCTGGCTCATGCCGTGGACCTCGGAGACCTTTACATCATAGCCTTCCGAAAGAAGGAGATGCCCGAGGAGCTTGCTGGCCAGGAGACTCCCCTGTCCTCCGACTCCTACTATCATTATGTTCTTAGTCTCCATAGTCACACCTCCCCGCCTGTAGTGTAGAATGCGTCAAAGGCACATAACTGACTGCACACATTGCAGCCCACGCAGAGGGTCTCATCCACACGGGCCTTCTTATCCTTCATGGATATGGAAGGGCAGCCTATCTTCATACATGCAGTACAGCCTCTGCATTTTTCGGGATCCACCTGAAGGGGAGCCTTCGGCTTAACATATTTAAGCAATGCACAGGGTCTTCTGGAGATTATAACGGAGGGCGCACTTACCGACAGCTCCTCTGATATAACTTCCTCGCACTCCTTAAGATCATAAGGGTCTACTACCCTTACTCTTTCTATTCCCATGGCTTTTATAAGAGCCTCCAGATCTATCTTTCCGGCAGGATCACCGTATATATTAAGACCGGTGGTGGGATTCTGCTGATGGCCTGTCATTCCCGTTATGGAATTATCCAGTATGATGACCGTCGAATTTGACTGATTGTAAGCGATGTTGGCAATTCCGGTCATTCCGGAATGCATAAAGGTGGAGTCGCCGATAACGGCGACAGTCTTTACCTCGCTTTCTTTGCCAAGAGCTTTGTTAAAGCCGTGAACAGAGCTTATGGATGCTCCCATGCAGAGAGTCATCTCTATGGTCTGAAGGGGAGCTACAGCCCCCAGTGTATAGCAGCCTATATCTCCCAGCACGGTCACCTTAAGCTTTTTAAGGGTATAGAATAATCCTCTGTGAGGACATCCCGAACACATAACGGGAGGTCTGTTGGGTATTTCATCGGGAAGGCTCATGCTCTCAGGCACGTCCATACCGAACGCATTTCTTATGAGATTCTGGGAGAATTCGTCTGTGACAGGAAGCCTGTCTTTTCCCGATACCTTAAGTCCCAGCGCCCTGCAATGTTCCTCTATGACGGGGTCTAGCTCTTCTACCACATAAAGATCATCCACCATGGATGCAAATTTAAGTATGAGCTTGTCGGGAAGGGGATTTACGATCCCAAGCTTAAGGACTGAGACACTGTCCTTAAATACCTCTTTAACATATTGATATGATGTGGAGGATGTTATTATGCCTATCCTGCCGCTGCCGCCTTCCTCTATCCTGTTTAAGGGACTTTCCTCTGCATACGAGATAAGATCCAGGGTCCGCTGTTCTACTATGGGATGGCGCCTTTTGGCCATACCGGGCATCATTACATATTTGCTTATATCTTTTTTATATTCTCTTTCGGACTCCTGCCTTTCTCCCGTTTCAGCCACTGACTGCGAATGAGAGATCCTTGTGCACATCTTAAGCATTACGGGAGTGTCGAATCTTTCCGAAATCTCGTAGGCCGTCTTTGTAAAAAGAAGGGCTTCATTGGAGTCCGAGGGCTCCAGCATAGGCACCTTCGCCGCTATGGCATAATGCCTTGAATCCTGCTCGTTCTGTGAAGAATGCATGCCTGCATCATCTGCAACTCCTATGACAAGACCTGCATTAACTCCTGTATAAGACATTGTAAAAAGAGGATCTGCGGAAACGTTTACTCCCACATGCTTCATGCCGCAAAAGGCTCTCTTTCCTGCAAGGCTTGCTCCGAAGGCGGCTTCCATGGCAACCTTTTCGTTTGGTGCCCACTCGCAGTAAATCTTGTCTTTATATTTTGCTGCTTCCTCTGTTATCTCCGTGCTGGGAGTTCCGGGATAACTGGATACAAAACAGCAGCCGGCCTCGTACAGGCCCCTTGCCACTGCTTTATTTCCAAGCATAAGTTCCTTCATGTTATCTTCTCCTTTTTATGGGATCCTTTGTATGTTAGCACATTAAACTGTTAAAGTAAACGGCTGCGGGCCATGGTTAGAAATATATCATATTTTATAAACTTAGTAATCTTTTACCCATAATAAGTCCGAATCTGTTACAATTTAAAAAACGATTCAGAGGTAAAAACATATGAGCAGTCTTTTGATCGGAATATGCGGCGGCACCGGAAGCGGAAAGACCACCCTTGCCAACAGGATCAGGGAATCCATTAACCAGGATGCGCTCCTTATCAGCATGGATTCCTATTACAAGGATAACCATGATATGGACCTATCGGAAAGAAAGAAGATCAATTACGATCATCCGGATGCCTTCGATGTGGATATCCTCAAGGAGCAGCTTAAGATCCTTAAAAGCGGAGGCGTCGTACAGGTGCCCTGTTACGATTTCAGCACTCATTTAAGAACTGATGAGACCGTTACCATGGAAAGCAAGAAGGTGATAATCGTTGAGGGAATTCTCCTTTTTGCAATCCCTGAGCTGCTGCCTCTTCTCGATATCAAGATATATGTGGATACTGATGCAGATGTACGTATCCTCAGACGAGTGAGCAGGGATGTAAAGGAGCGCGGCAGAAGCCTGGATTCCGTTATTAAGCAGTACCTCACCACCGTAAAGCCCATGCACGAAGCCTTTATAGAGCCCAGCAAAAGGCTGGCGGATGTAATAGTTCCCGAAGGCGGTCACAATGAAGTGGCATACAAGATGATAATCTCTGATATACTCAGTCGTATTAAGACTCTGTGATCAAAAATGCCGTAAGCATCCGACGCATATCTGATGGCGCCTGATCTTACGGCAGTCTTTTTAATATTCTTTCAATATGCCTCCGTTCATTTTAAGGACACGGTCCGCATATTCTCTGGCATCCTCCTCGTGGGTAACGAGCAGCACTGCTGTACCCTTGTCTGCCGTGTTTCTCAACAGACTGAGCACAACTTTTGTATTTTCGTCATCAAGATCGCCTGTAGGCTCATCCGCCAGGAGGACCGAAGGTCTGTTTATAAGCGCTCTTGCTATGGAGAGCCGTCTCATCTCTCCTCCTGAAAGCTGATCGGGATAAACATCCTTAAGCCCTTCTATGCCCACAAAGGAAAGAAGCTCCATTGCATCATCCTCACTCGCTTCTCTGTTATACAGCCTTGCAGGAAGAAGAACATTTTCCAAAACGGTGATACTGGACAACGCCGTCTGCCCCTGGGGGATAACTCCCGTATGTTCGTTCCTGAAGGCGGACCTTTCTTTGTCTTCCAGACCGTAAATATCCAGATCATCATAAAGAACGGTTCCCGATGACGGGGTAAGAAGTCCGGCCAGCATGTTAAGCACCGTACTTTTGCCGCTGCCTGACCTTCCTGTGATCTCCAGAAGCTCTCCGGGAGATAATTCTATATTTACGTCTTTGACTGCAGTAAAAATATTGCTGCCTTCCGATCTTCTGTAATATGTGCGGGAAAGATCTTTACCGTTTATCTTCATAATCTATGCTCCTTCCCGTAATATAAGGCCTGTCTCATTTTTTACGGTTCTCGATGATGATATCCGTGATGCAATAAGACCTGCTCCGACTGATATTATGACCGCGCCCAATGCCAGCAGGATTATGGTGCCTATACCCGGTAAAAGGTATGGCAGATCCAGCTTGTTCCTGATGATCCCTGCAAAAGGAAATATAACAAGTGATGCCAAAAGGACACCTGCCACAGAGCCAGCAAGGCCTATTAGAAAAGACTCCCATTTGAGAAGACCTGAAAGCATTTTCCTGGAAGCTCCCATAGTCCTCAGTATGGCAAATTCCTTTGTTCTTTCATTGGAGATCATGGCAAAGGCCACAATAAGGATTATTATGCCGAGTATCCATACAAGTACTACTATTACGGTTATCGTTCCCGAAACTCCCTCAAGACCTCCGGCAATACCGGATATCATGGATCTGGCAGGGGTCGATGTCACTCTCCTTACATGGATGTTTATGTCATTATTTACATCTTCGATGGAATAGCCGTCCTCGACCTTTATCATAACGGCAGATACAGCGCTGTCGGGACTTGTGCCCTCAAAATAATCAAAGCCCAGATCCGAAGCATTCTGCATCATCTGCTTTATGGTATCCATATTTGCATATACTGCATTATCGAGGCCTGTTCCAGTCGGAGAAAGCTTAGATACCACATCACATTCCAGATCGTAAAAAGTTAGCTTTTTGTTGACGGGAATGGTTATATTCGATCCTACTACTATATCGTTGTCGGAGATCGTATCCTTATAGCTTTCCTGGATCCATGGCTGTATGGAGAAGTCTGTTTCCGGATCGAAACCTATTATCTGTACCGGAACGGAACAGCAGCCTGAGCTTGCCGAAGCAAGAAAGAATTGCGGCGATGCGATATCCACCCCTTCTCTTTCCTTTATCTTCTCGTAATAAGCATTATCCATATAAAAATAGCCCGGTATTCCCTGAAGGAGTATGGAGTCCAGAGTCCCCTTGGATCTTGCCTGATTGGGGATCACCACTATATCAGCTCCCAGCCTTGCCTCGTAACTCTTGAGGCCGTTCCTCAAGCTGAGCACCACAACAGACCCTCCGAAAACGGAGAAAGCAAGAAATGCCGAAAGCAGTACAAGGGCTATGGTCCTTCCCGGCTTTCTCTTCAGATTCTTAAATGACAGACTCTTTATGAAGTTCATTTCTTTTCCCCTCTTCTCAGAAGGACGATATTTATGATCGACATTACCGCAAAAAGTATCGTGCATACGGTAACGGCCGGATGCATTTTTAAATGGCATGCCATATCATGCATCATACAGAGGTTTATCAGTCTTCCCGGTATAAAAAGCCCCAGCAGGGAAACGGGGATCATCGAAAGAGATATTCCCGTTTTAATGTCTTTATTCTTAATGAACACCTGCATAAGAGAAAGTATAAGAAGAACAGATGCAATGCCTGTCTCCGCATTTCCTGCCCAGTGGCAGGTCATATAGCTTCCGTCCTCCTTCGGCCCGCATGGTCCGAAGAGGAATATTATCCCCAAAAGGAAAACTATCCCCAAAACGGCCATTATCACATCCATTATCCTTATGCCAGATCTGTTCTTATCCATTTATATAAACTCCTATTTTTTTATATGCCTCTTCCATACAGCTACTGCGTTGCTGCCGCTTAATGTGCGGTCTATGTCTATCTTTGCGGGACAGATATTTCTGCAGGCAAGAGATTTGCCGCACCCTTTATAAAATGATCTTTCGTAGGTTCTGTAGGCTTCTCTTCCTTCTTCCCTGCCCATTTCCATCAGTACTCTTGATGCGCCCACAGCTGCCGCCATGCCCGTAAAATCTCCCTCATCGTAAAAATTGGGGCATATTTCCAGACAGCATCCGCATTGAAGGCATCTGGAAGCATCGTATGTAATATCCTTTACGCTTTCATAATGGGATGCATTTCCTTCCATCCAGACGCGCATCTTAACGAGGTTCTTCTCCATGATGCTCCTGTCCACCAGAAGATCCCTGACCTTGGGGAATTTTTTTAAAGGTGAAAGAGTGATGCGGGCTCCCAGGTCAAAAAGCCTTTTATCACATGCAAGCCCCGGCTTTCCGTTTATTACCATGGCACATGCGCCGCACTTTTTCTGAAGACAGTTCCTGTCCCATTCTATGGGCTCCGCACTGTTGCCTTCCGTATCCTTAAGATCCCTTATGCTGTTAAGCCATGTCAGTGCCGTGGCCACTGTATGGCCTCTGTCTTCAGTTTCGTAAATAAAGCTTTGAATGTAGGGCTTGTCTTTCGGATCCCTCCGCCTCTCTATATCTATTAAAAACCTCATAGCATAACCTCCTTTATATCCTCGAAGGAGATGTCTATGCTGCCGTCAGTAATCCTGGCAACAGTGGTCTTTCTGAAATCCTCATCATTTCTTTCCGGATGATCTGTCCTGAAATGAGCGCCTCTGCTCTCTTTTCTTAAAAGAGCACAAAGGAGCATGGCTCTTCCCAGCTGTATCCTCTTTTTCTCCGCACCTGTAAGATCTTCTCTTTGAAAAAGCTCCGAAAGTCTGCCAAGAGCTTCTTCCATATCTTCTTTGTTTCTTATGATGCCAAGTCCTGACAGAAGGATATCTCTTATAAGGAAGGCTGTATCTGCATTTACTTTTCTTTCACTTAAGAATTCTTTGCCGACTATTCCCGTTTCTTCAGGATCTGTCTTTATATCCTTTTCCATGACTGCGTCTCTGATCGCCGCTCCTGCTGCTACGCTGCCTCCGTATATGGCTCCGAGCATGGAATTCCCTCCAAGCCTGTTTGCCCCATGATACTGAGATGCGCACTCTCCTGCGGCATAAAGGCCTTCAGCGGACGTCCTGTGGTCTTTATCCACATATATACCGCCCATAAAAAAGTGTATGCCGGGAGTTACAGGTATATGATCCTTTACGGGATCCAGATCCATATAATAAATTACCTCTTCACGAAGATCAGAAAGCTTTCCCTTCCATGTATCAGGGGATATCCCCGTAAGATCCAGATAGACCGTGTCCCCTGTATCATCTCTTGATACGGCCTTTGTCATTTCACGTGATATAACATCTCTCGGGCTTAAGTTCTTAAGATCGGGATAAAGCTCTTCCATAAAATACCAGGGGGTGCCGTCTTTATATATAAAAAGCCTGCCTCCCTCGCCTCTTGCGGCCTCTGATATAAGAAGCCTCTTTCCGGGTATGCCCACTGTAGTGGGATGATATTGTATGAATTCTAGATTTGAAAGAACGAGACCCTCATCAAACAGATCTGCAAGAAGATCTCCCGTATTATATACGGTTCCCGTAGTCATTTCAGGGAATATGCCGTTATATCCTCCAATGGCAAGTATCACAGGGCCGGGAGAATAATACTCCTTATTCGTATATACATCAAAAAACCGTACGCCTTTACATTTTTTATCCTGTATATCTATATGGGTCACCTGATGATGGAAAAAGGTTTTTATAAGGCCCCCTGCTTCGTATTTTCTTGCCAGGTCCGTAAGCCCTGTCATGATTATCTTTCCCGTACTGCTCTTGCTGAAAGCCGTACGCTTTTTCTTCTGCCCTCCGAAATTCCTCAGCACAGCCTTACCGTCTTTGGTATTAAGGGCTGTCCCCATCTCCAGAAGCTTTTCAACTATATGAGGAGCATTATCCGTAAGTCCCCTGACCGCATCAGGGTCTGAAAGGAATACGCCTCCTCTTATGGTATCCGCAAAATGCTCCGCCGGAGCATCCCCTTCTCCCATAGTATCCAGAGCTGCATTGATGCCGCCTTCAGCCAGTACGGATTGAGCACGATATGGAGATTTAAGTGAGATCAGATTTACGAAAACGCCCGTCTCAGCCAAGGTTGAAGCTGCAGAAAGGCCTGCAAGGCCTGCTCCTATCACATTTATTGCCATCTTAACCTCCTAGACCGCTGACCATCTCAGATAATAGATGATAAAAGCGAACGCCATGAATAAAAGGACGATCGACAATATAAGGACTATGTCCAGGACCCATTTTTTCAGGCTTTTTATTCCCAAGGCAAGCATCATGGGCCTGACATTCGTGATAACGTGAAAAGCGATGGCAACCACAAGAAGTATTTGGGATATAAGCCTTCCCGTGTCAAATTCCCTCAGCCTGTAGGCCTCTCCCCTGTATGTGCCGAAAGATGTGAAATGAAAGAATAATAAGACCATCACCGCAAGACCGCTTATACGCCTTGCCCAAAACAGCTTATTCTCTTTATAATAATAAGCCCCTGCTTTCCTCTGGATTCTTATGGTATCCGCAGTCAGCTTGATGCCGATCACTACATGGGCCAAGGTAAGCGCTACGGCTATCCTTGCTATGATCTTAAGAGCTGTGCTGCCCACGCCGGTCAGCTGAAATGCTCCCATGACTCCGTGTATAAGGAATAAAACAAGAATTATCATGATAAGTACGGCATTAAGCTTTCTCATTTTATTCTCCCCTTAACTCTATTACTGAAAACCCTTCTTTTTCGAAGGGCAGTTCAGCGTGCTGTACATCAGCCACATCTTTTGAAATGATGATGGTATCAAAGGAGCCCGCATCAAGCTTCGACATGGTAAGAGTTATGTTCTCCTCACGAAGCTTCATCTGATTCTCAGGAAGTCTGGCCTTAAGAATATCTCCCATAATAAGAGCATTTATATCCTGATCCGCTGCAATACAATGTATATCCTCAAGGATCACACTGGTGTCCTTACCAGAAAAGAAATCCTCCCAGAGACTCTGAGTCTCTTTATGGTGCTCCTTGTTTATGACAACATAATAAATGCCGCTGGGCTGATCCGGCAGATCTATTGTGGCAGAGGAAGTCGCATCCTCGTCGGAAAAATACGCCGGAATATCTAAGTAATAAAGAGCAGGTATGCCTAAAATCATAAAGAGGGCAATAAGTACAACGATCATATGTTTGATTATTCTCATGGTTTTGCCCTCCTTAGCATTTTATTTTTCTGCCTTTGTCAAGGCGTCTTCAACCGCCTCCACGAATTCGTTGTAGGAGATAGTTGCTCCGGAGATGGAATCCACATCGGAAAGATCACCGGACTCTTTAAGAAGCCGTGCATATTCCGCACTTCCTGCCACTGCCGTCTGCGCTTTCCTGTAAAAATCGGCATTGGCCACTTCCCCGTTCTGTTTTCCGTAATCCTCGTCCTTAAGGGTGCCGTCTGTCTGGTATGTTTTAAAATCGCAGTCGACGATCACATTGTCCTTAATGGTAATGGACACTACTCCGTATCCGTCCCCGTTTCCTTCTTCGTCGCCTTCGTAAACACTGCTTTTCCCTTCATATGTTCCGTCTGCATATTCCGCGCTTTTTCCGCCGCATCCGGTAACTGTACTTAAAACGAAAAGAAATGTCATGGCAAGCATTAAATATTTCCTGATCATTATACACCTCTTACACTATTTTATAACAGCATCATCTGCTGCAGAACTCTTCGTCTCGCTTTTGATCACCCCGTGTTCCAGGATGATAAGCCTTTCTGCTATCTCACCGACCTCAGGGTCATGTGTTACAACAACGAGAGTAGCACCCTCCTTATGAAGCTGACGGAATATATCAAGGACGATATTCTCGTTGGCCTCATCAAGATTTCCCGTTGGCTCGTCAGCCAGGATTATCTCCGGATGATTTATAAGAGCCCTTGCAATACAGACTCTTTGCTGCTCTCCTCCCGAAAGCTGGCTGGGAAGATGCTTTGCTCTGTCTTTGAGTCCTACTCTTTCCAGAGCCATAAGGGCCTCTTCTTCATCCGGAATGGAATGATAATACTGAGATACCATTACATTCTCAAGGGCTGTAAGATAATTCACAAGATGGAACTGCTGAAATACAAGTCCTATCTTATCTCTTCTTATGGCTGTAAGCTCCTTATCGGAAACCTTTGCTATATCTGCGCCGTCAAGAAGCACCTCTCCCTCCGTCGGTTTATCCATACATCCTATTATATTCATAAGGGTGGATTTTCCTGAACCGGAAGGTCCCATTATGGCTACCCATTCTCCCTGTTCCACCTTAAGATTAACATTATCAAGGGCTTTAAGGTTTCCGTATCTTTTTGTTATATTTTTAAGCTCTAAAAGACTCATTTTTTTGTCTCCTTTATCATTCTCCCTTGAGTACAAGGGCAGGATCCACTTCTATAGCGCTTCTAACGGGAAGGAAGCATGATATACCTGTTACAAGTATGGATATGATGATGGTTGCCGGAAGTATGAGAGGCTGAAAAGCAATGGATGAACTGAATACTCTCGTGCTGACGAACTGAGCCAAAAGGAATCCGAGCACGGCTCCGATTATGCCGCCTATTCCCCCAAGCAAAAGACCCTCTCCCATAAATTCCTTTATGATGCTTTTGTCTGATGCTCCCAGGGCTTTCCTTAAGCCTATCTCCTTTCTTCTTTCCGTTACCACTGCAGTCATCGTTGTAGCCACGCAGATCATGGTAAGTATAAGGACTACAGCAGTTACGAGAAATACAAGGGCCTGCAGCTTTGTAAGTACAGTGCTTTCAGACTGAGTTACCCTTTTTACAAGCTTTGCGGAAACACCGAAATCCCCGCCGGATATGGTATCAACATAAGAGGTAAGCTTTTCCTGAGAGGCGGAAACGCTGAGCTCCACCAGATCGAATCTGGGATCACCTCCCACTATGCTCTCAAGGTCCTCCATGGACATATAGACATATTCTTCTTCGGATCCTCCCGTGTTGAGGATGCCTGACACAGTCATATCAACGCCCATATTAAGAACATCCTCTTCCGTTTCTTCATCCTCCCTGGGAGTATAAAGAGCATTGAAAGTGTCGCCTGTGGATAGGCCGAGAAGTGCCGCCACTTCCTCTCCCACAAGAGCCTCATTGGGAGAAGAGGGCCATTCCCCTTCCACATGCCAGTAGGGGCTTGTTATCTTTGCCCCTTCAACATCCATTCCGGCTGCCACTATGGGCTGCTCATGTATCCTTACAGTCTCATATCTGTACGGAGTCATTCCAACCATGTCACCGGAACTTATAACGGCAGCTGCTTCTTCTATATTATCTCTGGAAAAATCCTTATCTGACTCTGCAGATGTAAATATCATATTGGCGCCGTAATTTCTGAACTGGGCTCCCATTTGCCTCGGCACATCATAATATATGGTAACAAGCCCGGACAGTATGGTCGCTCCCACTGCTATGGCAAGCAGGGCCACCAGCATCCTGGATCTTCTTCTCGTAAGAGAGGCCGTTATCATTCTTATGAACATTTTTCTTTTTGTCATGATAAGCCTCCTTAACGACCATGCAGAACTTCTGCCGGTCTGAGCCTTAAGAGCATCCTAATGGCCGGAATGGAGCCTGCAAGAGTAACTATTACCACCAGAACTGCCACGATGGGTATAACGAACGGCTTCATCTCTATGGCTGAGCCGAATACTGTATGCCCTATTATCTGGGCAAAGCCGAAGCCTGCAAAATATCCTATTACCGCTCCGAATATTCCCGTTATAACTATCTCTGTAAGAACCAGGCCGGAAATAGCGCTGTCTCTGGCGCCCACTGCCTTTAAAAGCCCTATCTCGTTGCTGCGCTCCATTACGCTGGCTGTAACAAGATTGGTTATGCCAAGGGCTGAGCCCACAAGACTGAGAACTGTTATCAGGAGCATAAGGAGCTCCGTTTTTTCAAGGATAGCACCTTCGGAATCAGCCACCTGCCTTACAGGTGATGCCACAGAGTCCGTTATAACTTCCTGTATCTGATAACAGATAGAGCTTACATAAGCTGTGCAGTACCATGTCTCATACTGGCTTATGGTAAGAGATCCGGGATCCTTTGCCGCCTTTATGACAAGCTCGTTATCAGGAGTAGTGATCGCGCTTACCTCAATGTTCGAAAGATATCCGTCCTTATCAGCCATCTCCTGAACCATGTCCATTATGCCGTATATCTGCTCATCCGCATCATCACCGGAGCTGTAAATTCCGGCAACAGTTAAGCTGTAGTCTTTTCCTCCTGCATTTACATTAATGGTATCGCCGGCTTTTATCCCGGCTCTCTCCGCAAGGACAGATCCTACCATTACACTGTTCTCGCTGCCTGCCTGCTGCTCGTTAAGCCACGATCCGTCAGTCACATCCCACCAGGTCCTTAGGTTCTGTATACCTGTGTCCAGGCTTTCGCCTGTAGGAAGATCCATATGATGATTGAACCATGTTCCGTTGATCTTCACTTCCTCTCCCGAGGAAAGCTCTGCAGAAGTACTTATGAAAGGAGCGAAGTCCACGATATTAAAGGCCCAGAAAATAGTTTTGATATTTCCGAGCTCCGATTCCAGGAGATATGCCGTGTTGGCATCCTCTCCTTCCTCGACCTCGTACAGGTTATCGACCACTGACGAAGTCTTGGGAACAACATTTATATTGGCTCCGTATGTCTTAAGCTCCTGATTGACCTTGTCCCCCACATCCATCATCACATTCAGCATGGCAGTGGCAAGGGATGCTCCAAGCGCTATAGTAAGGGCTATCATAAGCATCTTTTTCCACTGCCTTGTAAATGCGCCTTTTATCATTCTGAAAAACATAAAGTCACTCCCTGTATCACTTGAATTCACTCTCATGCTCAATAAGAGTATATGTGGGTACGATGATGTATCCGTTCTCCACCTTGTAATCTATAACTATGGGGTTGCATCCCCCTTTGTATCCGATGGTATTTATATTCATAACGACATCACAAAGGTTGCATACCACCTGTCCGTCTCTCTCGTAATATCCCGTTTCACCGCAGATATCGCATGCATCAAGACCAACACCGTAAGACGTGGAATTGGGCTTCTTTATAACGATGAAGCGAACGATCACACCTTCTTCAGTCTCATATGCGAAACGATGCAGATGGCCGTCCTCGACCTGTGTAAACGGTATATACAGGGCATCATCCCTTAACTCACATTCCTCAACGGGAGAAAGCTCAACCTCCCTGTTATCTATGGCCGTAAATACGGTAAACACCAGTACTACCATCACAAGGCAAAGGATATGTGTTACTGCCCAGCGTCTTGTATTACGCCATTTCGCTGCGATCTTTCTCTTTTGAGCAGGGTTCTCATAGGGTTCTTTAACATTTAGACCCTTTATGATCAGTATCACCGGCATGATGAATGCCAGAGCGATGATCAGGTAGATAAACAGATCGCCGTTATTGGAGGTGAATTTGATGATCCTGAAAACAGCACTTCCGGATATGATCCTCTTCGCGTGAAGTATCTGAAGAGCCTTTGCTATCTGGTGAATGCCGTTAATGATCAATACGCCCTTTAGTATAAATCCTGCTTCTTTTTCTCCCAGCTTCGAGGAACATTTACAGGCGCTGATGGCAGTAAGAAGGCACAGCAGCATACCGAAAATGTACCCTATCATTCTGTAGATGAATGCCGTGGAAAAGTAAGACTCTCCTCCGAGGGAAAAATTGAAGGGATAACCAAGCACTGAAGGAAGTGCGTAAAAAAGTACCGAAAAAGCCAAAAGAGCTGCAGCTGCAGATATGATCACCTCACCTGCGCCCTTTGTTTTTTTGATTATAGGTTTGACCGCAAATATTAAAAAGATCACAAGCGCTACGGTGGAAACGCTGAATATCCTCAGATTCCAGCTTCCTGTACCGCCTGTCTTATCTATGATCTTTGTGGCATTATAGAAGACCGTCATTACAACAGAACCTATAAGACCCAGTATTATGCCCGAAACATATATACGTTTTCCGGTCCTGCCGAAGTTTCTGCTTATAAAAGAAGCAAGCAGCCCCAGAACCAGAGATGCCACTAAAAGATCCTTTGTTACAGTTATAAAATAGTTAAGCATTTTCGTTGCTCCTAAACCCAGCACAAGCCAATACCTGTAAAACAGGTATTGGCCGGCTGAGGGTCTTTATATATTACGGCATCTGCCGATAATATACTGTTATATCAGATTAGTTCCACTCCTGAGGTGTGTATTCCCATCCCTCATAGTAAACTTCAAGGTTTCCGTCTGCGAAATATTCATCGAATGTTCCGCCGGGGCCTGTCTTTGCATCCAGGTGGATAAGATATCCGTTCTCTTCAGGATTGTGGAATGTGAACTTAACGGCATATGTGTCAGCTTCTTCAAGCTTGATGTTTGCGCCGTAGTGAGGGCCGTCAGAAGCACTCATTACCATAAATGTTCCTGATGCTGCTACGTCTCCCTGTCCGTTGTCAGAGATTACTTCGTAATCAACGGTAAGATAGGGAACCCAGTCGCCAAGACCGTATCCGAGGTCATTATCAAGAGCTGATACATCACACTCTAAGTGAAGATTGTAATCCTCGATATTATCCTGTCCGTTGGACATGGGAACGGGCTCGAAATAAACTGCGTTGACATTCATGAAGCCTGCTTCTTCATCCTCGAAAATAGGTAATTCTACAAAACCTACTTCGTCTGGCTGCCCTGCGGGCTGCTCGCTGGTTACTTCTGCACTTCCGGATTCTGATGATGTACTTCCCTTGGATCCTTCATCGCTGCTGCCTGAGCAGGCTGCCAGTGAGAATGCCATACCAAGAGAAAGGATCAATGCAATTGCTTTTTTCATTTGGTCTCTCTCCTTAAAAAATTTCTATATTAAACTGCTCTTTTGAGCATTTAATACGTTTAATGATCTGCATCATGTATTTATATTGCTGTTATCAGGTGATATCTCCGCCTGCATCACTTCGGGCTGAACCGTGTCGGAATGGATATTCCCTGCATTTTCAGCCATTTCTGCTTTAAGCCTTTTGTTTCTCTTTATCTGAATAACAAAAGTTATGATGGTTATCACAAGAAGTATCAGCTGCGGCCCTATTGTTCCCCAGAGAGGATATATACCTACAACATCAAGAACATCGTTATAAGGTATCCATGTAAGGCCTCTGGAACTGAACATGAATTCAAAGTCATCGAATACTCCGCCTTCCATAAGCTCCTTAACACCTGCTCCAAGGAAGCAGATAGCCATAATAGCCATAAGGATACTTGTTACCAGGAAGAAAGGCTTTAGCGGCAGCTTTATGGAAAGGAATCTTATAAGAAGGAAAACCACCACGAGTGCGATACATCCTACACCGAAGCCCAGCCATACCATATTTGCGTGTCCCTCGGACAGCATAGGCTGATAGAAAAGGATAACTTCGGCGCCTTCTCTGAATACTGCCAGCCAGGCTGTAAATGCCAAAGTGAACATGGATCCCCTTTGAGCCGAAGCCTCTACTTTTCCTTGTATATAGCCTTCCCAGGCTGCTGATTCGGATTTTGATACCATCCAGTTGGATACATAGAAGAGAACAACAACTGCCAGAAGTGCGGCAAAACCTTCTATGATCTCCTGAGACATGGTCGTTTCCGGATTAATGGATTTCAGCCATGAAAGAACTGCTGCCATGATAAAGGAACATATGATGGCAAATACGGCTCCTATATATACGTATCTGACTCCCTTTTTATTTCCGGTCTTTATAAGATAAGCGATTATCGCGCCGACTATGAGGATAGCCTCAAGACCTTCTCTTAGGATAATTCCGAAACTTCCTGCGAATGTTGCTATGGCTCCTCCGGTCGATGCGCTGTTGTCTGTTGATGAGGAAGATGACTGCGGCGAGGATCCAACCTGAGCTATAGGTCCTTCAGGGCTTAAGAAAAGAGCGTCCTCATGAAGCATCTGAGACAATTTCTCTGCTTCCTCTCTTATTGTCTCCACTCCAAGATCCTTCTTTACAGCCTTCCTTAAGGTCGTAAACTGAAGCTCTGTGGCGCTTACTCTGGAGCCTGATATATATGTCATGGTATTGCGTTCGAAACCGGTGGTCTCGTAATAGCCCCAGTATGTTGCCTTTGCAAATTCGTATGCCTGGTCCACATCACCTGCTTCATAAAGGTCTGCTGCATGGAGCGCTATCTTTTCTATGGCATCTGCTGCATCATTCCAGTTCCATTCACTGAATCCGTGATGGCTTACATAGTCTTCCCATGTAAGGAAATACTCGTCATCCTCTACAACTGTCCCTGAAGAAGAGCTTCCGAAGGATCTGAGTGCAGGTGCCAGCAGCAGACATACCAGTATCACTACAAGCAGCATCGGTATATAGTTGCCTTTTGTCTTGGTGTTCATTTAACTTCTCCTACTGTATACTTATAATCTTCCCCTGATACGGGATAGGATCTGTGAAATTCTGTAGTTCTGAATCTGTCCTGAGGAATGTGGTCTGTAAAGCTTTTGCTGCCTTTAAGGAAGAATTCGTATTCATCATTCCCCGCATCCCACGTGGCATCCAGATAATAATAATCTCCGTCTATAAGTGCTATGTTCCAGGCGTGAAGCTTATCTCCTCTTGCGCCTTTAGTCTCTCCCGTTATGACTCTGGAATCGATGCCCGCTTCCCTGAGCATCCTGTATAAAGAGACTGCATATCCGTTGCATGTGGCATAGCCTTCTATAAGGGCGCCGTACATGGTGGATCTTTTTACCGCATAAGGATTATCTTTACGCACCTTGTCATATCTGACGTTTTTACATAAGTAGTCGTATATGGCATAGGCTTTGTCTGCATCATCTTCCATTTCCGAAAGTTTAAGATCCGAAAGGATGCTTAAAAGCTTTTCCTCTGCTTCTTTGCCTTCTACATCGTATAGGTAATATTTCGGACCTATATCCACTTTGTATCGAACGATGTCTCCTTCCTTTTCGGAAGAATAATCCACTTTGTATCCGCCCAGCTGGCTTTCCAGAAAATCTCCCTCTCCTGGATCATCTGTCTCTTTAAGAGCCTCTTCCATCCAGATATGGGCAAATTCTGATAATTCCTCCGTCAGATGCTCCTTTGATGTAAAAGAAATCGTGATCTTGCTCGAATAATTCCTTATGCCGTTTCGAATGCTGTCTATTACCTCTTTGTTATTGGGAATGATATCTTCCGGTCTGTGATGTATATCTTTGCATCCCGTAAACAACAATGCGGTCAAAATAAGCATCAAAGATCCTGCACGGATCTTCAGCCTCAGATCATTCATGCTCTTTTGATCCTGCTGTCCGATCTTCGTAAAGAGATATAAGCGCACAAAAACTGTCCCGGCTTATTACATGCTCCATATTATGAGCATCTGTTGCAGCTATCTGGGGCTCCACTCCCAGGCCGATCAGCATGTCGTATATGCTGTTGCTTCTGTCTGTCATCTCCCGCGCTATCCCAATGCCCTTCGGTGTAAGGACTATGGTATGATCCTCGTTTATCTTTAAATACCCTTCATCCTGAAGAGCTTTAAGACTTACGGAGACCGTAGGCTTTGTCACCTTAAGCTCCCTGGCAATGTCAGCCCCACGTACAGTCCCCTTTTCGCTCAGGGAATATATGGTTTTCATGTAGTCTTCAACTTTTCTTTTCTGTGTCATGGAATTATCCCTTGCAGGAAGAAATGCATAGCTTACTGTGATTACCGATCTTGAACATAAATTACACTATATAAACTTATATTAGTATTAACTAACTAACAATAATATTTAAAATGAATACCCCTTAAGTGTCAAGTATTTTTTATTGAAATTTACCGCTAACATCCCACCCGGCCTTCTTAAAAAACACAATAAAAAGCTTCCCCAAGGGGAAGCTTAAGTAATCATATATGTTTATATCAATTTTAAGGTTCTTCTTTTCTTAGTCTTATGATGCCTATAATATCTGCTGCAAGTGCTGCCGTATCGAATGCGATACCTACGTAATTTTTGATCACCGCATCATATACAAGCCACATTGCCTGAGTTATGGTTAAGACCAATTTAAAGGTCATATCACTTTTCGTATCCAGGAACCAAGTAAAGATCACCACTGCCACAAGGGGAAGATACCCCACTGCTCCGTGGTTGTTGAATATGACTGAAAGCACTGACTGAACGGATATGAAGACCAGCTTCCATGTTAAGGTAAGCTCGAATCTCAGGCAAAATAGGTTCCTTACAAGGCTTACTATATTTGCGATAACGCCCGTAAAACCTCCCAGTACCATCTGAGCTGCTGCCATCAGTGAAAACTGAGCACATTGCATCTTTACTATGGTATTTTTCCTTTTTACTATCCCTGCCAGGATCATAAGAGATGATCCCAGAAGGGATATTATATTTCCGATAAGTATATTATTCATCTTTTAAATGACCGTTTTTTTCCAGCGAAAGAAGCTGCTCTTTTATTTCCGTCCCGGCAGCATATCCTGTAATGGATCCATCCTTTCCTATGACTCTGTGACAGGGCACCATTACAGACAGCGGATTTCTTCCTACAGCTGAGCCAACGGCCCTGGCTCCGGCATTCCTTCCTTTATCCTTAAAGATCTTTTTTGCAATATCTCCGTATGTTGCAGTACTTCCGTATGGTATACAAAGAAGCTCCTTCCATACTTTTTTCTGAAAGACGGTCCCTTTAACAGAGAATCTCGGATAGCCCTTCGGTATCTCTCCTTTAAAGTACATATCCAGCCATTTTACTGCCTCGATCAGTTTTAAGTCTTCAGGCGGATCTTCCTCTTTTTCATCACCCTTAAGAGTTGAGCCGAAGTGCTTGCTGTTAAGAAACCAGATTCCTGTAAGTCCGTCCTCATCACAGCTTATGAGCATTTTCCCCAAAGGCGATGTATAGACGCATTTTTTATTCATTCTTATTGCTCCTTTTTTCGGGATCCCTGCATATAAATACCAGTTCCTTTTCTGATGATCTTTTTTCGTCAAAGGCATATCCGCTCAGGGAAAAAGTTTTAAGCTCCTCTGCAGTAGTTATATGAGATGATGCCATAAACCTTACCATCTCTCCCCTTGCCATTTTGACATAAACTCCCTTCTGCACCACTGCGCCGTCCGCAAGATCCCCGAAAACGCAGGTGATAAACAGATCATCCTTTTTAAGATATCTTTCCACTGTCCGGGAATATTCCTTTGAGGCAAGATTTATTATGATGCCGTCATCATCCCTTACCTCATCATAGATTTCTGAGCCCCAGTAGTCATACAGATCCTTGTATCCCCAAAGGTCTGTTTTAGCCTGCATTTCAAGCCTGTATGGAACGATACCGTCAAATGGCCTCAATACACCGTAAAGGCCTGACAATATCCTTAAGGTATCTGATATATACTCATACTCTCCGTCTTCAAATACCGCCGGTGCCATATAATCATACTGGATCCCGTCATAGGAAAGAAGGGCCGGTGTAAGGCCGGCCCCAAGATCCATATCATTGATCCTTTTATTATTCTCTTCTGCTATTTTTTCGCTGCATCCCCAAAGGATCTTTCTCTCCTTCGGTGAAAGGCTTTTAAGATAATCGACCAATACCTGCGCCTTATGCAGGTATAGGGGAACAGTGAGATCTCCTGTAAAGTCTCTTACTGTCTTCATCTTCTTTGCCGGTGAAATAATGATCTTCATTTCTTATTTCTCCGTCCATATGACGTTCTCGTCTTCCTGTACGCATCTTACCGTTACGCGGCTCCTGGAATCGAATGTACATGTGAAAAGAGTAAGATCATAATCATTATCCACCATCTCTTCATATTCGTATCCGCCCAGAGTTTCCATGGCGGCCACAAGATATCTGAACTCGTTGCCATCCATATCGGTAAAGATGACAAGATCCCCTGATTCAAGGTTTCTTATGGGATAAAAATGCGTCATATAATTATGCCCGCATATGGTCATATTATTTAAATATGCCGATCCCACAAGCCTTGTGGGGGCAATATTAAGATCTTTGTAGGAAAATTCAGCTATAACGGGAAGATCGATCTCCTGTGACGGAATACTTATATAGCCCACATATTCCACTCCGTCTATTACCTTTACGGGCATCTCCATTTCGGGATTACCCACATATGCCGGGTATTCCGTATCGCCTATCTTTACAGTGGGAGCATCTGCCTTTGCCTCCTCTATGGCCTCTATTACCAGAGGAAGGTTCTTCATGGCATTCTTCCCTGCCAGCCTGTCTTCGCGAAGATTAAGGAAGGTGAGGATTATGCCGGAAGCCACAAGGATGATCCCTGCTGCCATAAGAAATATGCCCAACCATTTATTAACTTTTCTACTCACCATACCTCCCGGTCCGGCATCATCACTAATAAAAACAATTTTGCCGGAGCTTTATCAAATATGATCAAAATCTTGCTTTACTGCTGTATCTCTTTGTATCAGCCATCTGGATCTCCACCTCTTCATCCGTCAGAGGCACAGGCTCTCCTGCGCATTTGGCCATCCAGAATACTTCTGCGCAGAACTCTACGGTGCTCGCAACAGAATATGCCTCATCAAGATCATTTCCGCCTGCCAGAAGTCCGTGATTTCCCATAAGAACGGCTTTTCTGTCCTTCATCTTATCGAAGATGTCGTCAGCAAGATCCTGGGAATAAAAGCTGTGGAATGCTGTACATCTTACATTGGGTCCTCCTGCTATGGGAAGGGAAAAGCATGCTGCCGGAAGATCGATCCTTAAGGCCGAAATAACAGTACAGAATTTGGCATGTGCATGCACAAGAGCATTTATATCAGGTCTGTTTTTATATACCTGACTCATAACATACCATTCGCTGGATATCTTTCCTGTTCCCTCTATTATGTTTCCCTCAAGATCCGTAACAAGGACCGTTTCCGGCTCTATTTCCGGATAAGGCACTGCACTGGGCGTTGAGCATATAAGACCGGTTTCGGGATCTCTGACACTTATGTATCCGCCTGTCCCTCTTGTAAGACCGTCTGCAAGCATCTGCTTTCCGTAATGTGAGACCTGCTTTCTTAATTCTTCAAGCATCATGGGGTTTCCCTCCTGTTTTGATAAAATGCTGTTTTCAAGGATATTTTACATCATCGTGATCATTTATCCAAAGGCCAGTTTTCTTTTTTCCTTCTTATGGTCAGAATTAAAAAAACTGCAGCAATGATCATCACGGATACCGCTGTTCCTGTCTTAAAAGGATCCCCCGTATCAGACACCTTATATCCGGTTCCCTTTTCGGGCCTTTCGCTTTCATCTTCCTCAGGCGGTTCAGTTTCCGTCTCCGTTTCAGGCTGATGGGTATTTGTTATAAATACCGTATTGCCTTTTTCTTCTGTGGATATCTCGTAACCCGAAGGCGCCTGTATCTCTTTTACGGTATATTCCTCTCCTGAGAAAAGATCCCTCCATTCGTATGTCCAGCCGTTCTCCTCGGAAAGTTCAACCGCATCCCCGTAAGGATCCCCGTTCATATAAAGCTGTACCTTTATATGATCAGGCCTGATGCCGTCCTTGTCATTCTCGTCATCCCATACCTTGACTACGCTTACGGCTGTAAGCTCTCTGTCCTTTGTATTTGTAACGACAGTATTTATCATCTCAGTTGTGAGGATAGTTCCCTTGCTCTTGGAATCGTATGTTGTAACATATCCTTCTTCCGTATAGTCAGCTTCCTCCACCACATATTCCGTGCCGTAGGGAAGGTCTCTTGCTTCCATATGATCCCCGCCCTTAAGAGAGAATCTGGCAATGCCTTCTTCAAATTCCATATCTCCGTAAAGGCCGTTTATCTCAGGATCATTTAATGTAACGGTAAAATCAAATTCCTTTTCGGGGTCCGTATCATTTCCTGACAGAGATTTTTCTACTCTTAAACCTCCGTATATTTCCCGGAAATTGTCGAAAACATATTCAGGCTCTTCATCTGCAGAAACAATGCCTTCAGCCTTATCCCGGTCAGGGGTATGATCCAGAGGCTCCTCTGTTATCACATAATTAAGCTTTACAAAAGTTTCTATGGTCTTTGATTCACCATGCTTAAGGTATATCTTTCCTACACCATCACCGTTGAATACAACATCGGAATATGTGCCTGAAACAGGCTGCCCGTCCTGATCTGTAAGTGTTATGGTAAATTCAAATGCCTTCTCCGGATCTCCGGCATTTCCCGACACCGTCTTTAAAACGGTAAACCGTCCCTTTTCCTTGGTATTTGTAAAACTGTTTTCGTCCTGTACGGTAATATAATCCTCTACAGGCTCTTCCTGAACGGTATATGTGTAAAGAGCGCCATCGGGATCCAGTCTTGTAAGGTTCGTATAATAGTAGGAATCCCCTTCCCACTGGAGATCGAATTCTCCCTCCGGAACGATTTCCTCAGGCACATTTTCGGAAGATCTTTTGAGGATAAGGGTAACTTCTTCTGCATTATCATGCTTTACTCCCTCATCGATCCATGTCTTTGTCCCGCTGAGCGTCAGCTTTTGAACATTTTCGAATGCTATTTCCGTATCCTGTCCGTCAGTTATTGTTCCCTTTACATCATTTTTCCCGATAGTATCTGCATTATTTGAGGTTATTTCCGGATTCCATCCGTCCCTGGATCTGTCCTCTTCCGTAATGATGAAGGATGCTCCCGCATCCAGCTGCTGGAATTCCAGTTCGCTGTTATGGGAAAGAGTGACATCAATATCAATTATTCCGTCCTCATCCGATATAAATCTTCCGTTGCTGGAATCATATCTTCTGTTTGGAGCAAGGCCCTCTATATGAATATTAAAGTTGAATTCTCCGTTGTTATCCTCGCCTGTAACAAGCTTTTTAATCTTCAGCTTCTGGTATTTTAATACCTCGTTTGTAAATGTGATATTGATATCTTCCCCTTCGTCCACGGTCTCCACGCCGGTTGATAATTCCTTATTCTCTGCGCTGTTTCTGCCGCCAGACTGAACTATGGTACCGTTTCCTCCCGAATCGGTGATGTTGAATGATGCTCTGTAATCTCCCGCTGCCTCAGTCACCTGATAAGTTGCATTATAAGGAAGCTCAAGGAAACTCAGTTCCTCCTGATCTTTAAGATCAATCATCACATCAGCCTGACCCTGAGCATTTGATCTGAAGCTTTCCCCGCTGCTCATTTTATATTCGAAATCGGGATCAAGTCCTTCAAATCTTATAAATATCCTGTATTCGGCATCATATCCGCCGTTGCCTGTAACTACCTTTTTAATGGTAACTTTTCCGGGTTCTTTAACCGGAGGCACATAAGTATTGGTAAATTCGACTATGCTGGGCTCTTCAGAAGAAACAGTCCCGCTGTCGTTACCGATCCCGATCAGGTAATTGGTTGCTGCGGTCTCTGCCACAGTGTAGCTCGTGCCTTCGGGAAGGCCTTTTATGACCTTGCTCTCCCCGTCGGAAAGCATTATCTTTCCTACGCCATCCTGAAAAACCACATCGCTTAATATCTGGGTGCCGCTGATCGACGGTCCGCTTAATGTAATGGTAAATTCGAATCTTTGATCAGTTTCTATGCCGGATACTGTCTTCCTTATCTCCAGATCTCCCTCATTATGAGGCCTGTAATTACTGATGGTAGCAACTTTATTTACTACATCTCTGTTTACGGTGATATGATTCGGAGCCATGGCTTCGGATTCATATCCTGCCAAAAACTCTTCATAGAGATAATATTCGTATGTGTCATCAAACACATCAAAAGTGTATCTCCAGGTGTTGTCATCAAGCTTGACCCAATGATTGTCAGCATTTACTCCTTCTTCCGAAATATATTCCACATTCATATTTGCGGGATCATAGTAATCATTGAGATACAAGGAATCATTTCTTATCCATGTTCCTCCCACAGCAGGATTTGTAGTTGAAGAGAAAGTTATCAGTTCCGAACCTCTGTACTCTTTCATGTCCCCTGTATTTGTACCGCTGGGATTTAGAACATGTATCCACTCTGCATTGTATCCGCTGCCGGAATACCATGCAGAGCTGAATCTACTGTTATTCCCCTGTATATGGGGATTTAATACAAGGACCTCAACTTCGGAAGCCTGAAGAAGATTATTGATGTTCCCTGACTGAAGCCTCCTGTTCATACCTGAAATATCTATTATCTTGGCCCTTGAATAGGCAAACATATAGTATGCACTGTACGGATTAAATCTGGGGATCATGATCTCTTCTACGCTGCTGTTGTAGAACATATAATCCGCGTATGAACCGTTAACGAAATCAACGGTATCAAGGCCCAAGATCTCCGTGGCTTTACAGTTATCAAACATGTGCTCCAGATTATAGCAGTTTCCAAGATCCAGGCCTGTCATATCAACAGAAGAAACATTCGTGCTATAAAAAGCATATCTCAGATCCCGGACATTGCTGAGATCCAGCTCGTTAAATCCGATAAGCTCCCCTATGGTTGAATACCGTAAAAAGCCGTACATGCTTGATACATTTGATGTGTCAAAGCCTCTCAGATCCAGCTGCTCCACACTCATATATCTGAACATTTCGTTAAGATAGGCGTTTTCACAGGTGTCCACATTGCCCACGAATCTTACGCTCTTTATACTGCTCGAATAATAATCCCAAGGGAAATAACCGCTGTTGTAATATGTTCTGTTCAGGGTCTGCTTTATACTTTCATGGCCAAGGAGAAGCTCTCCCTTTGCCGTTATCCTCCAGTCCATACCGTCTACTGTACCGCTTACTATATCCGGTTCTGTAACAGGATCGATGGGCTCTTCTCCCTCATTAAGGGGTTTTTCCTGATTAAGGCCGGAAAGGAGTTCTGTGAAAGAAGGTCTTTCAGTAACTCTGTTGGCGTTTGTAAGATTCTCTACAGGATTATTATCGAAATAAGGAGTATCGAAGGCAAATCCGGGAGACCACCCGTCTGCATACTGGTTCTCAGTGGTATAGCTCATTCCGTGACTGTGAACGAAATCCATGGATCCGCCGCCGAAATAAAGGATCGCAAACATCCTGCCCTGAATCCTTCCCCCCTCATATGTGGTGGCGCCGTATGGTGCCAATCTGTATTCGGGTACAAATCCTGATGTGCCCTGAACACCCGAGATCTTTATATCATTAAGTATGAATCTGGCATATCTGTTTCCGTCATGATAATAGGAACCGTAGGCTCCTCCTATGTTGGTATAGGTAAGTAACCAGAGCTTATCATATGTTGTCCAATAGTAGGAACCGTTCCAGGAACTGCCGGTCCTGGCATCTGTCTTTCTTAATCCTATGGCTTCGGAAATAACTTTGGGGAATGCCGCCAGCAGAGTATTGTTTCCGGTAAATGTGCTTGTCTCAAGCTGCGGATAAGACATTTTGACAAGTTCCGTAACTATGCCGTCATCAGTTATATCATCATCTACGCCGTTAAACATGGCGCGTACTCTGGAAGGACCCCAGCCGCCTTCAAAGGCAGGCCTTGCGCTGCTTCCCCAGTTATCCGCATAACTGTTGAACTCATAGTCCATCATGCTGACACCGTCCCCATCGGGGCCGCCGGCATAGTTGTAGTTCATGTTAAGCAACGGATCGGGGAAAGTAAGATCCACCCCGTGTGTACAGCAATTCTTTACACATTTTTCGTAAACATAAGGATCTTCGTTGTTCCAGGAAACTATGGTCTCCCAGTCATCAAAATGAACACATCTGAAGGCATTTCCATTTGATGTGGTACCGGCATCATCCCCGGTGATGATATTATCCCCGTCTACTGTATGGGCATCATAAGTGCGGGCGTAATTCTTTCCAAGAGCGGGACCGAAGGTAAGTCCCATTGTCTTTCCTTCTTTATTGACATCACGGCCTATATCATATACGGATACGGCATATCTGACGGTCCTCGGAGGGGGACCCCATCCTGCATAAACAGTTATATCCCGATTCTCCTCTGACGGAACATATGGTATGGTCGCCTCTCTGTCCAGATACCATCCCTTAAAGGGGCGCTTTCCGTAGACAGGTATTCTTTCCGTCCCCTCCAGGATCACATCATTATTGCTGAATAATATATAATTCTTATGGGTACCGTCGGAAAAATGTCCTCCGTTGGCATCATAGAAAAGATAATATCTCTCAAGAGTGTCCGGATCCTTCGTCATAAGATGCAGCTTCGGAGCGGGTCTTGATTCTGCCTGAACGCCCGTAAGACCGTCATCCCATTTCTTCGTTACCGTTATCTTTCCTTCATATGCCCTGTCATTTGTAAATATAATGTCTCCCAGGACATTTTTGGAAAAGCCCTCTATCTCGGCATTTCCGTTCTCATCGATAACAACAATGTATTGTCTGTCATCATCAAGATAATTCCTGTTGCCTCCCGGCTTTCCCTGACTGTCCACATTTTTCGGAGCCTGAAGTTCCTTTAGGACATATGTTCCTCTTTCCACATCGGAAAAATGTGCGCGTCCGTTTTCGTCACTTTCCACCGTAATATCGAATTCGTTGCCCAGATCCGATATGCCGCTTAAGTTAAACACAGCTCCTGACAGCCATATTTCCTGATTATCGGAATCCACCTTTCTTATGGCAAAAT
>CADBUJ010000017.1 GCA_902797845.1 uncultured Eubacteriales bacterium
CACCTTTCTTATGGCAAAATCCCAGTATCGTCTCTCATTGTAGATAATAGTATCCCCTTCAAGTTCTCCGAGCTCGTACAGTCTGTCCCTCTTGCTCTCGTCCGAAGGTTCGATTATAAAATCGTTTCCGCTGTCATCTATACGCACGGTCCATACGGTAGTATTTATTACATATTTTTCGTTTTCCTTGATCTCCCGAAGCTCGTAAATGCCTTTCTCTATATCATCAAATTTAAGGAAACCGTTCTCATCCGTAGTTTCCATAACGTTATATTCCGTACCGTAATCGGACGTGCCCGACAAAAGGAAAGTGGTATCCCCTATGGGCCATATGGGAGGTATCTCAAGAGGAACGATCAGTTTATTTAATGTAAGGTAACCGCCCTCATTGCTATGAGCTTTGTCGGCACCGTACTCTCCACTTACATAATTCGGCAGGTTCACGCAGTTAAAGAAGGAATAATAGCCGTTATAATAATCTTCCGTGATATGCTCCACATTCCATCTGTCATCGACAAGGATCACGGTAAGATCCGTTCTTTCCTGATTAGAGTAGAACATATAAGAGATCTCTTTTATTTGTGAAGTATCCCAGCCTGTAAGATTTACGCCTTTAAGGGATGGCTTTTCATTGATGCTATCGCCGGGATATATGCTTGTGTAAAAAAGTCCCGAACAATACTGCAGGCTTTTTGTATCAAAGGATGACAGATCAACATATTGAAGAGATGTGGTATCCTCAAACATATAAGACATATCCGTAACTGAGGAGGTGTCGAATGTATCTCCCCAGTTTATATATTTAAGCATCTCAAGGTTTGCAAAAACCCCGTACAATGATGTGACTTTTGATGTGTCAAGATTGGTAAAGTCTACGGACATTATGGAGCCGTTGCTGTAATAGGAATAATAATCCCCGTCCAAGAAAAGAAATCTTAATCCTTCTCCCTCTCCGGCCTTTACATTACCCTCAAAGCGTACCGCTTTTATTTGATTTAAATATGATCCCCAGGGATGGGTCGAAAGGCTTCTTTCCATGATCAAATTCTGGGTCTCGCCTTCCTTGCCGATTATCAGCTCTCCCCCGGATGTTATGCGCCAGTCAAGATCTCCGTAGCTGTTCGTTACGGTTCCTCCGGCAATATCATTGCCGTTATCCTCAAGTTCAGGATAATAAAACTCAATCGCAGGGAATGCTACTTCAAGAGTTGCCTTTTCGCCGTCCTTTTCTGTGATCGTATAATCCATACCGTTATAGCGCACGGTATCTCCGATATCAGAAGCTATAAGCTCCTTAACGAAATCCACCTTGTCCTGATTTTTTTCCTCTCGAAGCTTTCTGAAAGAAATCTTCCCGTGGATCCTGGGTGTGTTCTCTATTAATACGGCTTCTCCTTCCTCATAAAGCTCGCCGTCTATAAATGTCCTTCCCTGAGCATCAATGACCACAGTGTGCTCTGTATGATCCTCCAGCCAGTCGGGAGTTGTCTCATGCTCCTGCAGGATATAACTGCCCTTCTCCACATCCTTGAAGGTTATATCTCCGTTGCGGTCGGTGCTCTTTATCTCATCTATATCAGTTCCGTAATCACTTGTACCATAAAGGCGGAATTTTATATTCCTTATGGGCTCGTTTTTATTTTCCTCATTTACTTTGTGAAGGCTTACATCGCCTACGACAGCCAGCCTGATGGTGGTGTAGTCCTGATGGATAAAGAAATGAGCCTCTCCGCCTGTTTCTGCAATGGTCGTATTATCCAGATAAATATTGTTGTAGCTCTCCGGATACCCTTCTCCTTCAAATTCCACATAAGGCGGAGCCTTCATATATACGATGACACTGACGGAATCACCTGCATCAAGGATAAAATCGCTTCCGTCAGGTGTTTTTCTTGCATCTACAGCTATGGCCTTCGCTTTGGAAACATCTCCGAAATCTTCCATCTTCGTCCAGACGGAAGTATCTGAAAGATCATGATTTTCTTCCAGATTAAGGCCCTCAACTTCACTTAAATAAACTACAGGATCTATTCCCTTTTTCTTTAGCTGTGTAACATCTATGGATCTGAAGGTGCCCCTCCAGTCAGACTCCTTATATGTAAGATCGTCCTGCTGCACAGGGTAGTTTTCCAGAGAATCAAAGAATATAAGGTCTTTCGCCTTTGTTGTAAAAGTGTTCTGGAAGCGCCAGCGATAGGAATAATCGCCGTCTATTGTGGTCCATGTATCATAGGAGTAATCTTCGTCTGTAGAATCCTTTACCTTTTTATGGAGGTTTGCGGTTGCTGCCGTAAGAATGGAAATATCGTAGCTGTACTGGGAATAGATGAGCTTCTCGGGATCTATATCCCCAACTGCCGTTTGCATTTCCCTTTTCGCTCTTTCCGGGCCCCTGTTCTTGTCGGAGTTAAAGGGAGAGATATCCATATTTCCGGTCTCGTATGCCACCGGATTATATATGTCTCCTCCCCAGTCCTTTATGGAATCCCAGGGGTGGGCCGTCTGATAGTAAAGGTTATAGTAATCCCCGGGCTCGCTTATCCTTACCACCAAGAGGGATCTGCCTGTATCGTTGTAATTGTCTATGACCTCAAAGGAAAAATCATTGTCAGGAAGAAAGCCTTTTTCCGTAGCTACTGCAACACTGTCCCGTATAAGAACAGAGCCTGACGGAAGAAGGTCGTAGAAAGTACCGGACTGCTGGTTGATATATTCCGTGCTTCCCTCGCCCAGAGTATAAAGCTCATCCATTTTTACTTCCCAGTTTATGTTGTATCTCTTTCTTCTGGTGACGTTGGATGTGGCCGTTATTCTTTTGCTTATATAGGAATTCCTCGTACTCCGCCGCAGATAATCACTGGCAGACTCGCTTCTCGAGAGGAATTTTGTCTCGTAATTATCATTTACCGGGTCATAGGGATAGAAATTTGTCGTTTCGGAATTCAGGATGCCAAGGGCATCGATAAAGGTGTATTCCCCCGGCGTCACAGGATCACGGGGCTTTATTAAGGACATCATCCTTTTTGAATTCTTGATGCGTATATTGGGAACAAGATCCACTCTTGTATGATAATGGCTGCTGTATGTTTCAACCTTGTAGCCGACGATATCATCCTTGAAATAGATCCTGTTGTCAGTCATCGTAACAACATATCTGTCATTAAAGTTCCGTTCTTTTGTTTTAAGGTTGACGCTGGCTGCCCATTCCCATTTCTGTTCATCCTGGTAATAAACATAAAAATCCAGGACATCATCATCGTTAAAAGTAACGGATGTGCCCTTGAAGGACTGGCTGTCCTGATCAAAGACAGCATCCTGATAGTTTTTAGTACCGTAGGAAAGATAATCGATCTGGAAATCCTCATATGTCATCCTGTTATCGATATAAGCCTTAATAGGTATGCCATATGTCTCATCATCCGTGCCCACATTGGGCTCTACTACGCCTTTCGCCTCGTCGTAAGGATAAAAGATCCAGTCCACCAGCTCGTATCTTACAGGCACCTTCCAATAATTGGCGGGATCATTGAAGTCCGCACCGGCAGGTACTGTATGCAGGTAGGGGTACCCTTCGAACCATACGGCATAATCCAGATTCCCCAGGGAATCCACTTTCCCTTCCTGAAGGTTTTCCATATCATATCTGGAATACTTGCCTGCTATCATGCCCAGATAATCAAGCCCGTGGGAGGAACTATATGATCTGTCAGCCCTTTTGAAGGAATCATACCAGCCGTTGGGATGTATGAACTGGGGCCTGTTCCAGACGAATGTCCTTTGAGATCTGGCCTCCGTATCGGGATCCACCTGATCAACGGGATCAACTTCAGCCCTTACTTTATTTGTTACCTCTACATGCTCAAATCTGTCCCACCAGCTCTTTTTTTTTTTTTTTAGAACATAATCATATCTGTATCCGGATACCGTTTGATCTGTCATATGAAAATCGGTCCCCGGTGTAAAATATGTCTGTCCGCTGCCTCTTACAGCATATATCTCGCTTTCGCTCTCGTTATGGGGATCAGCGGGAAAAACAGATAATTCCGTATCCTCAAAGGTAAAATTATAGGGCTGGGTGCCCGGATCTATAACGCTCCTTACCTCCCAAAGAAGCCAGTAATACTCATCTGCATCATCAGGAGCAGTTCCCCATTTGGGATCCCACGAAGAATACTTAGTGGGAAATCTCTTGTCCGTACTCTGGATAACTGCATTTGTATTGATGAAAACGGGTATATGCTCCGATTCTGCCTCCACTGTCTTATCATTTCCCGTAACCTTTATGGTGGCATAAAAATCGTCGGACTTATCATTGTCCGCCCCGTAATCTATGTAATTGTAAGTGGATCTGTCAGTAAAATAGGAGAGCTCTATATAACCGTTCTCTCCTGTATAGACAGGCCTGAAGTTGTAGATAACGATATCATCGCCATCTTCGTAATAGGCGTAATTGATATCCATATCAACTTCTTCACCGTCTTCAACTTCCTGCCTGGTGGGAATCGACATTTCGTAAGTGCCCGCATAGGCACCTGTCCTGTCTCGAAGGATCTGTATGGGGATGCGCATCTCAATGGAACCGGGGTCCAGATCGAACTGTCCCGAGATGGCATAATTGATCCTGAATGAAAATCTGTGACCCGGGGAACTGGAGGGCGCAGTCCACACATAATCACCGTTTGGCTGCTTTGTGGCCCCGTAGAAAAACTGGATCACGAAAGTTCTTATTTCCAGGGCATCCACAGGTTCTCCGCTATTTAACGCCTTGAACCTGACAGGTGCTCTGTTTAATGCTTCCGGACTTCTCTCTTCTTCCTCGATCTCATCCGGAATTATTATCTCCTCCGTTAAGAAGCCTTCCTCGTCAAGATCATATGTTTCTTTTGTAAGAGGCTCCGTATATACATCGGCAACAGGGTCTTCAGAAGAAGATCCGTCCCGGCTTTCTTTAATCTGGTCCGATTCCGTCTGTCCGCCTTTGGAGGATAAGTCCTGGGCATTGACGGATAAGGTATTTAACGAAGTAAATATCATAATGAAAGCGAGTAATATTGCTAAACATCTCGTAAACGGTCTTAAAGTCATCGCAGTACTCCCTTAATTCCATTATTACAATCGTCATATTATACCATGAATGTACTCCTTTTAAAAATAGTCCTTTAGTACATATTTTATTTCATAAAAATAGGTTTTGCACTCGCCCGGCTTTAGTCATCATGCTGTTCGGAATAAATGTCTTTAAGCCAGTTATATACAATTTGAGAAGACTCTCTTGCATCGTCATCATATATGTCGAGCATTTCCGTATCTATCTCGGCACCGGTAACTTTCGGAAGATCTTCTTTTACTTGTCCGAAACCGCTTCCTCCATGGGTAACAACTACGTGGAGCATCTTTCCTGACATATCCGTACTCTCCAGATATGTCTTTACAGGCTGCGGCATAGTCCACCACCAAAGGGGAAATACAAGTATCACTAATAAAATGTTTCAATATGGCTGGTGTAAAAGCACAGCCTTAATATCACCATGACGCTCATCAACCATTTTAGAAACCTTCAAAAATGCTCTCCAGTAATCATAGTATATGGTGGCGTATTTAAGCGAATCTCCAAAGCTCGCAATAGGTCTCTCGGGATAGGTGTTTTCGTACAATCTTACCAGCATCCTGTTGATCTTCTCCTCTTCTGCAAATAATTCATCAGTCCACAGCAGCTTGCGGCTTATATATTCCACCATACCTTCTTCAAACCAGGCTCCTCCGTTTTCATATGCTTCGTCTGAGAAATAATCACTGTGATGAGCCAGTTCATGGCCGAGGATCTGAAGCAGATGATGATCATTCATCTTTTTATAATAGTGCCGTATTTCCCTTACCTGCTCATTTTCCTCATAGTCCTCCAGCTGACGCAAATACAGATCCCTCCAGATCTCCGTTTCTGGAGTAAAAACAATACGACGGTCATTTGTATAGGCAGGTATAGGCACATCACTGATAAGCTCTGTAGCGATCCTCCTGCTTGCCAAAACAATGCAGCAGGGCAGATCTTTTACGTCAAAGCGGCTTTTGATCTCTTGAATATACGATTCGACCACCGGCTGATATCTTTCAGCAAACTGTCTGTAGCGTCTCAGTTCTTCTTCATTTTGTACTGCAAATACAAATTCCATACAAATATCTCCTAAAGTCTTGTTAAAGTCACCGTGCAGAAAATGCTCCTAAGGTAAATGACCCATTCTGACAGGTATTCTGCTTTGAATTCCCGCAAAGCTTTCTCGTATATCCGGAATGCAGCAGGGTCTTTTTGTTCCAAAAAGCGCATAGCTTTTTTAGGGCCGTAATAATACAAGCCTTTTATATCAAAGTATATCTCCAAACTGTCAACCAGTACCAGATGCCAGCGATAATAACCTTCGGCATCATCCCGCATAGTTCGTGACAGCATTTTTTCGCACCAAGCAACTTCCTGTTCGATCTCCTCCACGGTCCTTTGGGGAATACTCGCAATATGGTCGAGAACTCGATTTTGAAGTCGGGATGCGGCCCCGTCCTTATCCAATACGATCTTTCCGTCCCATACTTGTACAAACTCTTCAGGATCATATTCGGACCGGAAGGTATCCAAAGGATAGACAAACACATCGAGGACAGTACCATCAATCACTGATGAATCATGTATTTTTTCTTTGCCTCCGATCACAAGCGCATCGAAATCACTGTTTTCATTTGCGCTTCCGTCAACAAACGAGCCGTAAACTACAATCGCATCAGGTTGATATTTTTCTTTCAGGTAAGTTAATATTTTATCCATTTCTTCCATATCCTTTATATTGTTCGTTACTAGAATACATCAAAAGGATTGTACACGACAGGCTTACAAAACATCAAGGGCCCCGAATCAATCGGAGCCCTTGAAGATAATCTGAAATTTTTGTTATTTACAGCTTTCTGAGTTTCTCAATAAACCGGTGTATCTCCGGTGTTGGTGCAGGCATTCTTAATGCTGAAAACCCTTGATTTTACTGATCTTTTTGTCCACCACTACGAAGGGTCGGGAACAACAATCACCGAAAAAAGAGGGTGAAAACACCCTTCATAACCCTGTTTATCCTACACTTTTATTCGTTATTATTTCTGCATTTTGCATAAAGCTTCATAACACGGTGTTAAGCCATTGGTAAGTTGGTGTTAAGATTTTTTAACACTGGAAAAATAGAAGTACATTCAGAGAAATGGGGCAGATTGCACAAAATAGGAAATCCCCTCACCATGTCGGCAAGGGGACTGTTTTAATGCTTATCGGCATCTTTGTCAGATAGATTCAACAGCAGTTTAGCAATGCCCTCTGGGGTTGCCGGAAGTTCGTTTTCCTTTATTTCAAATCGGTTAAACTGTACCTTGCCTAACCCCGCCTCATATAAAACGATATTGTGTTCTGAACATTCGATTCCAACTGTTTCCATAGGTATAAAACAGGAACTATATCTGATGCCTTCGGGATTTTGTTTTTTCAATATCGAAGTCAGCATATTCGTAAAATCGTAATAGTTCTCTGAAGGGAACAGCTTTCCAAAACGAAACGGCAGCTCCAAATTATCTTTACCCATAATGGTTTTCAGTCTGATATTACCGTAATCATCATCAGCAAAATGACTGTCAATAACCTCAAACAGTGCATTATTGTTATCGTTCCGTTTAGGTGCAATGAGAAAAGCATTATAAGCCGTTCCGACTATAATTTTCCATTTCGATTCCTTTGGCGTAATGTATATAAAACCGCCTACTGTTATATCTTCATTAACTATATATTCTCCAAGAGCATATTTGCTATGTGGAGCAATATGTGTTTCCAAAACACATATTGTTTCCGTACTTCCAAGATACAAAGCCGTTTCCCCTTTTGAGTTACACCTGTTTTGTGGCTTTGTAGGAGCAGGCTTCCATTCTTCAGGATTTGAATAATCTGTATCAGGATTATATGTGCGAATACGATATAGCTTTGTTCCTTTTGGGATTACTGTGCTTCCAAAATCATAATCAAGCCCACAATTTGAGTTTGCTATATATTTACATATTGAATGCGCAATATCAGGTTCATCAAGTAAGTCTCTGTAAATATCAATTATCTGCCCCATACATATGCTCCTTCTCACACAAACATCTGCTGAAGCAGCCCCTTTTTTAGCTCTTTCCATTTGTCAAGCTCCTGCTTTGCGTAGCTGATAGCTTCGTCATAAACGGAGAGGAAGTCTGCGATTTTTTGCTGTTCTTCAACATGCGGGATTATTAAATAATACTATTTTATTTCTTTTGTAGTTATTCCCTTAATTGAATTGCTTTGCACTCCGTTTGCTTTTTACTGCATTGATAAATAAAGCAAATAGCCTAAAAGCATCGGATTACAAATAAGATTTACAAGATTCGTGAAATCTTGACTTGTTCATAATTTACAAGGAGCTATTGCTGCCTTTCCAACCCCAACTTTCGAAACAATCATTTTGTGATATTTTGGTCCCAAGGCGCTTGCCGATTATAACATTTGGCAAGCGATGCAAACGGCATGCCTCATCGGATATTTTATCCGCTGGCAGCCGTTGCACACTTGCCAAATTCATCGCTTGTCGGGGAGTACCCCGAACCCCTTTGATCACCACCCGCCGGGTGGTGGCTGCGCGTTCAAAAGAACGCTTACTTGTTTATATTTTTTTGTTCGGTTTTTTGAGTAGTTCCTCGATAATTGG
>CADBUJ010000018.1 GCA_902797845.1 uncultured Eubacteriales bacterium
AACGTGGAGGCGCCTCTTTCCGAGACTCTTGCGGCTGCTCTTATATCCGTTACGCCCTGGAAAAAAGACAGGATACTTGTGGATCCCTTCTGCGGAGGCGGCACCATTCCCATAGAAGCGGCTATGATGGCTGCCGGGATAGCACCGGGAGCCGGAAGATCCTTTATTGCCGAAGAGTGGAGCAATATCCTCCCGAGAAAGGCATGGTATGATGCAGTAGACGAAGCATCGGATCTTGCGGACCTGTCCGTGGATACAAGGATACAGGGATACGATATAAATGAGGATGCTCTTTATCTGGCACGGCTCCATGCGAAAAATGCAGGGGTGGAGCATCTTATCCATTTTCAGAAAAGGGATGTGAGGGATCTTTCCCATAACAAAAAGTACGGATTTGTGATCACTAATCCTCCTTATGGAGAAAGATTGTCAGATCCGGAAAGCCTTAAGGAATTGTATAAAACCATGGGTGATGCCTTCAAAAGGCTTGATTCCTGGTCTTTCTTCGTGCTTACTTCCCTGGAGGATGCACCCTCATATATGGGGATGAAACCTCAGAAGAACCGTAAAGTATATAACGGAATGCTTAAAACATATTTTTATCAATTCTTCGGGGAGAAGCCTCCGAAGGATGGCAGGAGAAGAGAATCTTGAGAATTTTAAAGAAGCTTCTTCTGGTTGCTTTGATCATTGCTGCTGCAGCATTTTTTTTGAATGGCGATATAGCAGGTACCGGTGAGAATAAAGGAGATGAAACCTCAAAGGAGGACATATCCCGGGCCGTTGAAAGGATAAATAAAGAGGGACTTGATATCTTTGTAAACGGGGTTTCCTGCCACGATATAAAGGATCAGGTCCGCATAAGCAAAGGGCTTGATATCCTTATTCCGAAGGATGATATTACAAGGCTTACAGGTCTGACGGTATATGCCGGTATGAACGATACGTTAGTTCTTTCAGACCGTAACGGAAGAAGGATGGAAGCCGGAAAAACGGCCTATACCATGGACGGGGATCTGCATGAGATAAAAGGGATCATCGTTCCGACACCGGAAAAGACATATGTAAATTTCAGCAAAGCAGCGGAAGAATTTAACATAGATTACAAATTAAATATAAAAGAAGGATCTTTAAGCGTAATTTACGGAAAAGATCCCTCCGGAAAAGAGGATCTTCCTTCATCTTACAGCATGCTTGATGCGGGAAGGCTTACGGAGATAAGGAGCCAGGGAAATCAGTCCACATGCTGGGCTTATGCCGCAACAGCTGCTGTGGAATCCGTGCTGATGCCGGATGAGAACATGAGGTTTTCTGAGCAGCATATGATAGAGAATTCGGGCTTCAATATAACCGATTCCTCAGGAGGGGATCAGGTAATGGCCCTGTCATATTACGCTTCCTGGAAAGGACCAGTCCTTTACGGAAGCGGATCTGCAGAAAAGCATATCCAGGAGGCCCTGAAGCCTGCGGCCAAGGATTATGATGCCATCAAAAGGTGCATATATATTTCCGGAGGAGTTGAAAGCTCTATTTATTCCGATATAACAAGGACAGGCGAAGATTCGGATTATTATAATGATGCCACAAGGTCATATTATTATAACGGTCACAATGAACCTAACCACGATATAGTAATAGTGGGATGGGATGACGATTATCCCAAAGAAAACTTCTATCATGCTCCGGAGCATGATGGAGCATTTCTCTGCAGGAACAGCTGGGGAAAGGCTTTCGGAGAGGAAGGCTACTTCTATATCTCCTACGATGATACAAATATAGGCATATATAACACCGTATACACATCCGTTGATGAGCCCGACAATTACGACAATATATACCAGTCGGATCTTCTGGGATTTATAGGTGCTCTGGGATATGAAGAAAGATTCATCTGGATAGCAAATTCCTATATAACGGAGAATGATGAGACGCTTAAGGCAGTTTCATTCTATACAACTGACAAGGATGAGCTTTACAGTATCTATATAACGAAGGATGATCTGTCCTCGGGGAATACCGTACGCAAAGAGTTTCTTGTAAGCGGCATTATAGAGACACCCGGCTATCATACCGTAACGATCCCGGAGGAAGTGGAGCTTTCCTACGGAGAGAGCTTTTCGGTGGTGGTAAGGCTTGAAACAAAGGAAGAAGGAAATCAGGCGGCTGTGGAATACAACAGCTCAGAGATAACGGAAGGGTTTGATATTACTGATGGGGAAGGATATATAAGTTCTGACGGAAAGTCCTTCGAAAATACAGAGAAGGCTTATAAATGCAACATATGCTTAAAGGCATTTACGGATAACAGGTAGAAGATATGGAAAAGATGATCTTAGCAAGCGGCAATAAAGACAAGCTTAAAGAAATAAGAGAAATATTAAAGGATCTTCCTTTGGAGATCGTTTCCATGGGAGAAGAAGGCATAGATCTTGATATCGTAGAGGACGGAAGCACTTTTGAAGAGAATGCTTCCATTAAAGCCAATGCAGTCATGAAGATCACGGGAACACCCGTTATCGCAGACGATTCGGGGCTGGAGATAGACTTTTTCGACGGCGCTCCGGGTATATATTCTGCAAGATTTATGGGAAAAGATACCCCTTATCCTGAGAAGATAAGAAGGATACTTGAAGAAATGAAGGATGTGCCCTGGGAGGGAAGAGGCGCAAGATTCGTATGTTCCGTGGCCTGCGCATTTCCAGATGAAAGAGGGACTATAACAGTAAAGGAAACATGCGAAGGATATATTGCCACTGAACCGGCGGGAGAAAACGGATTCGGATATGATCCCGTATTCTTTTATCCGCCTGCAGGCTGCACCACCGCATGTCTTTCAACAGATGAAAAAAATGCCATAAGCCACAGGGGAAAAGCCGTAAGAGCGATGTATAAGATATTAAAGGAACAGTACGGCATAGTGGAATAAAGGGATCCTTTAGCATGGCACAAGGCTTTGTCTCAAAATAATAAATAGATCATGTTCACAAATAGTTCACGATTTTTCTTAAGATCGTGAACTATTTTTTAGGTTGATTTCAGGTTGGGGTGATAAAACCAAACCATCAAAAGAAAAGAAGGCAAAAAAATGAGCATTGAAAGATTAGAGAATAATCAGATCATACCTGATAAAGACCATCTTTATGAAACAGTCTTTCAGAGATACGAGATGAAATATGCCGT
Source organism: uncultured Eubacteriales bacterium (assembly GCA_902797845.1). GTDB lineage: Bacteria > Bacillota > Clostridia > Lachnospirales > Lachnospiraceae > RUG14319. The sequence goes on from CADBUJ010000018.1 coordinate 3,181, forward strand.
AAGCAGTGAACAGCATGAAAGACTTATGAAGCTGATGACAGAATACATGGCAGAAGACATTTACGGAGAGAGCATCATAAGAAACATATATTTCGATACTGATACCTATGCTCTGGTACGAAGGTCTTTGGAGAAGCCCGAATATAAAGAGAAGCTCCGACTCAGAAGCTACAGCCAGCTCAGCCTTACAGACGACTGCTTTCTTGAGCTTAAGAAAAAGTTTGACGGAATAGTCTATAAGAGAAGGATCGTACTTAAGGAGTATCAGGCAATACAGTATATGAAAACAGGACACCTGCCCTTTGATGATCAGGTCTCAAGAGAGATAGATCATGTGGGAAGATTCTATGGAGGCCTGTCACCGAAAGCCTTTATAAGTTACGACAGGAAGGCATATATCGGAAAATATGACAACCTCTTCAGAGTGACTATGGACAAGGATATAGCTTACAGGACTTTCGATATGGATCTGATGAAGGGAGCCTTAGGGAAAAGGATATTTCCGGAAGGAATGTATCTGATGGAGGTCAAAGCAAGATACGGACTGCCCATGTGGCTGTCAAAGTTTTTGTCGGAGGAAAGGATTTTTCAGACATCTTTTTCCAAATACGGTGCAGCCTATACTGACATGCTTAGATCAGATTCATATGAACGGATATTTTTAATAAGCCACAGTGCTTAAGCAATAAGGGAGGAAAAGGAAATGGAAGGAATATTTGATGGTCTTTTAACAACAACGAATGCTGATCTTACGATGGATATATTTTTGATCTGCTTTGCAACGGCATTGATCCTCGGCGCACTTGTAGCAGTTTTATACAGGATCACATCCAATTCCACCAAGGGATTCATCGTAACACTTGCCATAATACCTGCAGTTGTATGCGTGATCATAATGATGGTAAGCGGAAGTCTGGGAGCAGGTTTGGCAGTTGCAGGGGCCTTTTCCCTCATAAGATTCCGCTCAGCCCAGGGATCCGCGCTTGAGATAGGCGCCATTTTCCTTGCCATGGCATCAGGTCTTGCCTGCGGCATGGGATATCCGGCTTTTGCAGCAGTTTTTACCGTTGTCATGTGCATTGTGACTTTTATATATACGAAGATCGAACTGCCTGAGGTGAGATTCGCTAAGGTTCGATATATGAGCATCACTCTTCCGGAAACGCTGGAATACGGCGGACTCTTCGATGATATATTCGAAAAATATGCCGATGATGTAAAGATGATAAGTGTAAAGACCATTACCCTCGGAAGTCTTAACAAATTGTCATATTCTTTAAAACTTAAAAAAACAGGACAGGAAAAATCTTTTATTGATGAGATAAGGGAAAGAAACGGCAATCTTGAGGTCAGCCTTTCAACCCTTTCTCCTGAGACAGCTGGTCTGTAAAAAAGATATAAGGATAAATATTATAAGGGGGATCCTAAGATGAAAAAAATAAAATATGCAGCACTGCTTATGGGATCTGTGATCATGATATCCCTGGGAGCGTGCAAAGGAAATGCTGAGGTTTCAGCTGAAACAGCCGATACAGTGAATGCAGCAGCGGAGAGTTCTGTCAATGAAGTTTCCGATGAGACCGAAGGAGCTTTGAACGAAGGTACAGCGGGCAATAGTTTCGGAGGTCCGGAGCAGCCTCAGGGCTTTGCCGGTGATCCCGGGACCATGCAGTCAGCCCAGTCATCTGTAAATGCGGATGATCTTATAAGTGAAGCAGATCTTTTTACTGAAAGGGATCTGGGCAAGGAATATGAAGCAGATACTTTTATTACGCTGGATGAAAACGGCATCACATATGAAGGGGACGGTGTGGATATCTCAGATAAAGAGATACGTATAACAAGGGAAGGTATATATGAATTTTCCGGTGACATAACGGAATGCGAGATCATTGTTGAAGTTGACGAAACCGAGAAGGTACAGATAGTTTTAAACGGCGTGACGGCAGTAAACGATAATGTTCCATTCATTTATGTGTTGAGTGCCGACAAGGTATTCGTAACTACGGCTGACGGAACGGAGAACTCTTTAACACTTACGGGTGATATAACTCAGACTGATGATAACAATGTGGACGGAGTGATCTTCTCCAAGGATGACATCGTAATAAACGGGAACGGTTCTCTGGATATCACAAGTGAAACATGCCACGGTATCGTCGGAAAAGACGATCTTAAGATAACAGCAGGAAATATAAACATAACAGCATATGACAAGGCTCTTCAGGCAAATGATGCCGTAATGATAGGCGGAGGAGATCTGGATCTTGTAAGCACATCATCAGAAGGTATAGAAGCCGCATTCATATATATCTCAGGAGGAGAAATAAATGTGACGGCTAAGGATGACGGGATCAACGTTAATTCTGATACGGGAGCAGTCGTCATATACGGGGGAGTTACAAATGTTAATGCATCAGGCGACGGAGTGGATTCCAACGGGGCAATATTCCAGTACGACGGAGAGCTTTATGTTGACGGCCCGACAGACAACGGCAACGGAGCAGTCGATTATGTAAGTGGTGCAGTAATAGAAGGAGGTACAGCAGTTTTTACGGGTAGTGCCGGAATGGCTATGAATTACGGCAACGGCTCCACACAGGGATCCGTTATGTATACCTTCAGCGGTGTTAAATCCGCAGGCACAGAGATCACTCTCAGTGATGCAGAAGGAAACGTGCTCCTTACATATACTCCACAAAAGCAGTTTTCCAATGTGGTGGTAAGCTGCGAAGGAATAGAAGCAGACGGCACATATTTACTGAGTGCGGGAGATGAGACAGCCACTATAGAAATGAGTGGCTCTCTTATTTACGGATCAGGCAACGGCTTCGGTATGGGACCAGGCGGCGGTATGGGACCAGGCGGCGGTATGGCACCTGAAAACGGAATGGGGCCAGGCAGCAGTATGACACCCGGAAACGGGATGGGACCCGGAAACGGGAAGAACGGTCATGAAGGATCATTCGACGAGAACAGACCTGAAAACGGTCTTGCACCTGTAAGCGGAGCGCCGAGTAATTAAAACATAATCACAGATGATCAGTTTTTATTCAATATAGACAAGCAGACAGAGATCTCGGGTGTTCTTTCTCTCTGTCTGCTTTTTTATCACCTTATAAATTGGAACTATATAAGCTGTTATGGTATTATATATAAGTAAAATTATGTCTAAACGGAGTTCAGACCATATGGGTAAATATTTTGGTACAGACGGATACAGAGGAGAAGCAAACGTCTCTCTTACAGTAGATAATGCTTTTAAAGTCGGAAGATTCCTGGGATATTATTTTTCCCGTGAGAAGAAGGCCAATGTACTCATCGGCAAGGATACAAGAAGATCCAGTTACATGCTGGAAGAGGCTCTTTCCGCAGGACTTACAGCCTCCGGAGCCAACGTGTATCTGCTCCATGTGACCACAACTCCCAGCGTGTCCTATGTAGTAAGAACTGAGGATTTTGATCTTGGCATCATGATATCGGCCAGTCACAATCCCTACTACGATAACGGGATCAAGCTTATTAATTCTGCAGGCCATAAGATGGAGGCAGAAGTGGAACAGCTGGTGGAGGATTACATAGACGGCATTTACGGAGATATCCCCCTGGCTAAAAGAGACGATATAGGCTTTACGGTGGATTATGCCATGGGTAGGAACAGATATATAGCATCGCTTATAGCCACCGCAACCCGTTCCTTCAAGGGGAAAAGAGTAGCTTTGGATCTGGCCAACGGATCGGCATCATCCATTGCCAAGGCCGTTTTTGATGCCCTCGGAGCCAAGACTTTCGTAATAAATGACCAGCCTGACGGCACCAACATCAACAAGGAATGCGGCTCTACACACATGGAAGGATTGATCAGATTCGTTAAGGAAAACGGCATGGATGCGGGATTCGCGTATGACGGAGACGCTGACAGATGCTTAGCTGTTGATGAAGAAGGAAATCTGATAGACGGAGATAAGATCCTTTATATCTGCGGAAAGCAGATGAAGGAGGAAGGAAAGCTTACAAACAACACCATTGTTACGACAGTTATGTCAAACATTGGTCTTTATAAAGCCCTTGACGAGGCAGGCATAAATTACGAGAAGACCTCTGTGGGGGACAAATATGTATACGAGAACATGATGAAAAACGGACATTCTCTCGGAGGAGAACAGTCCGGACATATAATCTTTTCTAAGCATGCCAGAACAGGCGACGGGATCCTGACATCCATAAAGCTTATGGAAACAGTGATGGAAACGAAAAAAAGCCTTTCAGAGCTGGCAAAGCCTGTTACCATATACCCCCAGGTCCTGAAAAACATCAGTGTAAAAGATAAAAAAGCGACCCTTGAGAATAAGGCTGTAAAAGAGGCTGAGGAAAAGGTCAGGAAAGAATTGGGAGATTCCGGAAGGATACTCTTAAGAGCCAGCGGAACAGAAGAGCTGGTCAGAGTTATGGTAGAGGCCGAAAAGAATTCCATATGCAATAAGTATGTGGATATGGTCATAGATGTGATCAAAAAAGAGGGACTTACATCTTAAAATGGATATTTTCGATTACATGAAGGACAAGGAACTTAAAAAAGAAGCGCCCCTTGCATCGAGAATGAGGCCCAGGACTCTGGATGAGATCGTAGGGCAGCAGCATATAATCGGCAAAGGGAAGCTCCTTTACAGAGCCATAAAGGCCGATAAACTGTCTTCCATTATCCTTTTCGGACCTCCCGGCACGGGAAAGACTACCCTTGCCCAGGTGATAGCTGATACTTCAAAGTCAGATTTTATAAGCATATCCGCTGTGGCAGCAGGTAAAAAGGATATGGAGGATGCCGTAAAGCAGGCCAAGGACAGCCTGGGCATGTACGGGAGAAAGACTATACTTTTTATCGACGAGATCCACAGGTTCAATAAGTCCCAGCAGGATTTTCTACTTCCGTATGTGGAAGACGGCACCATCATACTTATCGGAGCTACCACGGAGAATCCTTATTTCGAAGTAAACAGAGCCCTAATATCCAGGTCATCGATCTTCGAGCTTAACAGCCTTGGGAAAGAGGATATAAGAACGCTTTTGAACAGAGCTGTTACGGATAAGGAACGTGGTCTCGGTGCTTTCAATATCAAGGTAACGGAAGAGGCTTTGGATTTCCTTTCAGACATGTCAGGCGGTGATGCCAGAAAGGCTCTTAATGCCATAGAACTGGCCGCCACTACGACAGAACCTGATAAAAAGGGCGTCATAAATATTGATATTGATGTGGCATCGGACTGCATACAAAAGAGGATCATTGGCTATGATAAGGACGGAGATAATCATTATGACATCATTTCCGCCTTTATAAAGAGCATGAGAGGATCGGATCCCGACGCAGCGGTTTATTATCTTGCCAGGATGCTTTATGCGGGAGAGGATATAAGATTTATAGCAAGAAGGATAATGATATGCGCATCCGAGGATGTGGGAAATGCAGACCCCAATGCCCTTAATGTTTCCGTAAGCGCATGCCTTGCGGTGGAAAGGATAGGTATGCCTGAGGCGGGGATAATCCTCAGTCAGGCGGCAGCATATGTGGCATCGGCACCAAAGAGCAATGCGGCTGTAAATGCCAGGGACAGTGCATCTCTTGCTGTAACGGAGTATGGCCAGCTTGATATCCCTCCTTATCTCAGGGATTCGCACTACAGCGGCCATATAGAGCTGGGAAGGGGCATAGGATATAAGTATCCGCACAATTATCCCGGACATCACATTACCCAGCAGTATCTTCCTGATGATATAAAGAACGAAAGGTTTTACGAGCCGGGAGAGCTGGGCTACGAGGAAAAGATCAGGGAATATCTTAATAAAACAAAGTACAAAAAGACTGAGGAATAGTATGGAATTATATTTGGCAAGACACGGCCAGACCGCATGGAATGCGGCAGGAAGGACCCAGGGAAATGCAGACATAGACCTTAATGCTACGGGAAGAAAGGATGCAAAGCTTCTTGGAGAGACACTTAAGGATATGGAATTCGATGCTGTTTATTCAAGTCCTTTAAAGAGAGCCTATAATACGGCAAAGATAGCTCTTAAGGGTCGTGATATGGACATCATTATAGACGACAGAATAAGAGAAATGGGATACGGTGTCCTGGAAGGCTCTTCTTTTAAGGAGATGCTGGATAAAAACAAGAATCCCAAACAGGGCACATATATATCAGAACCCGAAAAATATATACCTCCCGAAGGCGGAGAAAGCTTCGATGATGTGGATAAGAGAGTAGGCTCCTTTCTTTCGGAGATCGTAAGCAAGTACCCTGAGGATGCAAAAGTATTGTTGTTCGCCCATGGCGCCGTAAATATGTGCATGCTGCGCCATCTGCGGAAACAGGATGTATCAAAGATGTGGTCATCCGGCATTCAGGCCAATGGCGAGATAATGAAAATAACACTGGATAAGGATGGAAATATGACTGAGCTATTAAAAGAGAAAAATGAGATATTGATAACCTTTGCAGTTCCCTGCTATAATTCCGAAGCTTATATGAAGACATGTATCGACTCTCTTCTGGTGGCAGGTGCAGAGGCAGAGATCATAATAATAGACGACGGATCCACGGACCAGACAGCCGCCATAGCAGACAGCTATGCCGAAAGGTTCAAAGAGAGAGTAAAAGTCATACATCAGGAGAACAAGGGACACGGAGGTGCTGTAAATACAGGGATCCGCCATGCAAAGGGAAAATATTTCAAGGTGGTAGATTCCGATGACTGGCTGGAAGTGGGGAGTCTTACGAGGCTTATAAATGTGCTTCGCCGTTTTGTAAAGGAAAGAAGAAGGGTGGATATGGTCATCACCAATTATGTTTACGAGCATGCCCTTGATGATGTGCCCACCAGCAAGGTCATAAGTTATACCAATTGCTTCCCTGAAGAGGAGGTCATACCCTGGAGTAAGACAGGAAGATTCGGACAGGGACAGAATCTGCTCATGCATGCCATCTGCTACAGGACAAGGATCCTCAGGGAATCCGGCCTTATGCTTCCGGAGCATACTTTTTATGTGGATAATCTGTATGCATATATACCGCTTCCCTTTGTTAAAAGCATATATTATCTGAATGCCGATCTTTACAGATATTTCATCGGAAGAGAGGATCAGAGCGTAAATGAAAGCGTGATGATAAAAAGAATAGATCAGCAGATACGTGTCAACAGGCTTATGGTGGAAGCTTATAAACTGCCTGATGATGTTAAGAATCCAAAATGCCGGAAATACATGGTATCTTATCTGGCCATGATAAGCCTTGTTACATCTGCCATGCTTACGATCTCAGGCACAGAGGAAAATCTGAAGAAAAGAGACGATTTCTTCAAGTGGTTCAGGGAAGAGCATCCTGAAACATATAAAGAGATCAAGGGCGTGGCCAAGGGACGTTCTGCCACATTAAGAGGACCTTTGGGGAATACGGCCATAAGAATAGGCTATAAGATATCTCAAAAGATCTTCAAGTTCAACTGATAAAGGAGTTAGTTCATGTTCGGTTCTGATATCGGAATAGATCTGGGAACTGCAAATGTTCTCGTATATGTAAAAGGCAAGGGCGTGGTCCTTAACGAGCCCTCGGTGGTGGCTTACGATAAGGATACAAATGAGATCAAGGCCATCGGAGAGGAGGCCCGCCTGATGATAGGCAGGGCTCCGGGAAATATAACAGCGGTCCATCCCCTGAGACAGGGAGTGATCGCGGAATATACCGTGGCCGAAAGGATGCTGAATTATTTTATCAATAAAGCAGTGGGTATGAAGACCTTAAGGCGCCCCAGAGTATGCATAAGCGTTCCCATAAATGCCACGGAGGTCGAAAGAAAGGCTGTTTATGATGCTGCCATGGAAGCAGGCGCAAGAGATGTGCTTCTTATTGAAGAGCCTCTGGCGGCAGCCCTTGGTGCCGGCATAGACATCTCCCGACCCACAGGAAGCCTTATAGTGGATATAGGTGCAGGTACAACGGACATCGCCCTCATATCCATGGGAGAAGCCGTAAGGAGCAGGCTTGTAAAGGTGGGAGGCCAGGATTTTGATGAAGCCATCATCAAATATATGAGGAGCTCTCATAATATGCTCGTAGGCCAGCAGACGGCGGAAAATGTAAAGATAGAGATGGGCACCTTATCCGATGATGCCGTTAACGGCAACGTATATGTCAGCGGAAGAGATGTGGTAACGGGACTTCCCAAATCGGTTGCCGTACCTGCGGCAAAGCTTCATGAAGCCTTTAAAGAGCCTGCGGATATGATACTGAGAGGCATTAAAAGGGTTCTGGAAAATGCACAGCCTGAGCTGGCTGCGGACATCGTAAAGAGAGGCATCATACTTACGGGAGGAGGCAGCAGCATGAGAGGCTTCGAGGAGCTTATTGAGGATGAGCTCCATATCCGTACCACAACTGTGGATCATCCCATGGCGGTTGTTGCCATAGGTGCCGGAAGATACGGAGAATTTATGGAGAATGTCAGTCCCGACGGAAGATATTCTCAAAACGGGAAATAATAAAAGGACCGGGAGACCGGTCCTTAAAACTATATGAAAAGCAGGAAAAAACTGCTCCTGGAGGCCATGGGTTGGAGATCGTAAAAGGAATGGTGGAAAGCATCATTTTCCGGAATGATGAAAATTATTATACGGTGCTGGAGCTTGCATCAAAGGGAGAGACTACCGTATGCGTAGGTATTTTTCCCAGGATAAGTGAAGGGGATTTTATAAGTGTGACCGGTGAATATGTGGAGCATCCGGTCTATGGCATGCAGCTTAAGAGCAAAAGCTTTTCCATTGATGTTCCCGAGGACAGCGAAGCCATGGAAAGATACCTTTCCAGCGGATCCATTAAAGGCATTGGGCCCACCATGGCGGCCAGGATAGTAAAGACCTTCGGCGATGATACTTTCAGGATAATAGAAGAGGAGCCCGAAAGGCTGGCGGAGATAAAGGGCATAAGCGACAGGATAGCAAGAAACATCTATATCCAGTTTTACGAAAAGCAGGATATGAGAAGGGCCATGATGTTTCTTTCAGGTTACGGCATCACCCCCGTATATGCAGTAAAGATATACGAAAGATACGGTGAGGATCTTTACAGGATAATAAAGGATGATCCCTATAAACTGGCAGATGATATTTCGGGAATAGGATTCAAGCATGCCGATGCCATAGCCATGGCTGCAGGATTCTCTCCCGAGTCCGATTTTCGTATAAATGCAGGGCTTCTTTATGCCATGAGGCAAAAGAACGCAGAAGGGCATACATATATGCCCATGGAGGAATTAAAGGAATATGCGGCAGAGATCCTTGGCATAAGTAAGGAGGGGCTGGACAGGAATCTAGATGAACTGGCCATTTTGAGAAGGATCGTCATAAAGGAAATAAATGGGAAAAAGGTCGTATATATCACACGATATTATTACAGAGAGGCGGAGACTGCATGGATGCTGAAGGACCTTGACAGGGCATACGCAGTGGATCCCGGGGTCCTGGAAAATCAGATAGAAGAAACAGAGAAAAGACAAGGAATAAAGCTGGATGAGATGCAGAAGGAAGCTGTAAGATCATCTGCTGTATCAGGCATAACGATCATAACCGGAGGGCCGGGTACCGGAAAGACTACAGCCATAAATGCCATTATCTCATATTTCGGGACACTGGGGCTTAGTGTGGCTCTTGCCGCACCGACAGGCAGGGCTGCAAAAAGGATGACTGAGGCAACGGGACATGATGCCGTTACCATACACAGACTTCTCGAACTTTCAGGCGGCGTGGACCGGGAAGAAGAGGGGATCTTCGGAAGAAACAAGGATAATCCCCTTGAATATGATGTGATAATCATAGATGAAATGTCCATGGTGGATATAAATCTGATGTCTGATCTTCTTAAGGCTGTTCCGGAAGGTACAAGGATGATCCTTGCCGGTGATGAGTTCCAGCTGCCCAGCGTAGGGCCGGGTAATGTTCTTGCAGACATTATAAAGTCAGGGAAGTTCAAGGTCGTAAGGCTTAAAAAGATATTCAGACAGGCCCTCACCAGCAACATAGTAAAATATGCCCATATGATAAACGAAGGACAGCATATGGACCTTTCCGCCAAGTTTGAAGACTTTTTCCTTCTCAAAAGGTATAACGCCAGGGACATCATTGCAGTTACGGCAGCTCTCGTAAAGGATATCCTGCCGGAAAAGACAGGAATAGACCCCATGGATATCCAGGTGATGACACCCATGAGAAAGGGCGAGCTGGGTGCCGTAAATCTTAATAAGGTGCTGCAGAATACCCTGAATCCAGGAGGACAAGGGAAAGAGGAATGGGCTCAGGGCGACAGGATATTCAGAACAGGTGACCGGGTGATGCAGATAAAAAACGATTACCAGGCCCAGTGGGAGATAGAAGGCTTATACAATATACCTACAGAGCGCGGGACAGGTGTTTTTAACGGGGATATAGGCATCATTACGGAGATAAATACCTTTGCCAGGAGCCTGTCTGTCAGGTTTGACGATAAACACAAAATAGTATATTCTTTTAATCAGCTTGAAGAGCTTGAACATGCCTATGCCATAACCATTCATAAGGCACAGGGAAGCGAGTATCCGGCTGTTGTGATCCCTCTTTTGACGGGGCCAAAGCCGCTCTTCAACAGAAATATTCTCTATACTGCCATTACAAGAGCAGTTAAATGCGTCGCTATTACAGGATCTGAAAAGACTGTAGAGTATATGATAGATACTGTCAGGGAACTTAAAAGGTATTCGTCCCTGGATCTTAGACTGGAAGAAGCTTAGGCTTGTTTCTTATTAGATTGCAGAGAACTTAATCATATGATCAAAAAGATAATTATAGTCCTGATAAAGGCTTTTTTATTCATATCACTTGTGCTGTCCTTTCTTTTTATTATGGGACAGGGGCTGCCTCAGCTTCTGCGTCCCTCAAGGACACTGGCGGTCACCCTTCTTATCTATGTGGTAGTGGGAGTGGCCCTGCTTAGCGTTTACGGAAGTTTCGACCTGGGAAAGAGAAAATCCAAGCCCATCATATCCTCCATAGGACTGGCTACGGTACTTACAGATATCGTTTCTTACATAGGCCTTATGATAATGGGGACGAACGAGATCAACGGATTCCGGTTCAGGGCCGATAATCTGGGGCTTTTTCTTTTATCTGTTGCAGTCCATATAATTATAATCCTCATACTTACATATTTCGGCAACTGGGTATATTTCAAGCTTAATGAGCCTGAAAAATGCATACTCATTACTTCCAGCATAGAGTATTTTGCCGAGGCCATCTCAGCCATAGGTAGATTCAAAAAGCAGTTTCAGGTAATATATGTATGCGATTACAGGAACAGGGATTTTCTCGAAGAGATAATAAAATGTGATACGGTATTTCTATACGCCGTTCCCGTAAAGGAAAGAACGGAAATAATAGAATTCTGTTACAACCACTTAAAAAACGTATATTTCAATCCGGAAGTTCCTGATATTTCGGAAATGTATGCAAAGCATGTACTCATAGACGACATTTCCTTTGTAAACGAGGCTGTAAAGAATAAAAATTTCTTTCAGAGAGTCGTTAAAAGAGGCATGGATATAGGCATATCCCTGATAGCCCTTATACTCTTAAGCCCTGTTATGCTTGTTGCCGCCATCAGGATAAAGATGGATGACGGGGGAAAAATCATCTATAAGCAAAAGAGAGCCACCATTAACGGAAACGTATTCGATGTATACAAATTCCGTACCATGAAGCCCAATGATGAAAATCATTCTGCTGTATGTGATGATGACAGGATCACAAAAGTCGGTGCACATCTCAGGAAATACAGGATAGATGAGATACCTCAGTTCGTAAACGTTCTTAAGGGAGAAATGAGCATTGTGGGACCGAGGCCTGAGATGCTTGATAACATCTTCCAGTATGTAAAGGAATATCCCGAATTCGGATACAGGCTGAGAGTAAAGGCGGGCATCACAGGGTACGCCCAGATAGCGGGTAAATATAATACGACTCCCATGAACAAGCTTATCCTTGATATGATCTATATAGAAAGATACAGTATCTTCAGGGATATAAAGCTTATATTGCAGACGCTGGTGGTGCTTTTTAAGAAAGATTCTACAGAAGCCTTCGACGACAGTCTTTTTGCCCAGATATCAGATGATGAGCTGGAGAAATACAAGGTTTTCATAGAGAAATACTGGAAGGAGGATCTGGATCGGATAATAGAGAGCAAAGGATCCGGAAGCGATGTCCGACAATGAAGATAAGCGCCAGTATAGTTTCTTATAACAACAAAGAAAAGATAGTGGAATGTATAAGATCCCTTTATGCCAACACAAAAGAGGCGGAACTGGACCTTTTTGTGATCGATAATGCATCCTCCGATGATACCGTAAAGGCAATAGAGGAAGAATTCCCGCAGGTTACTTTAATAAGAAACAGTGAAAATACAGGATTCGGAGGCGGACACAACAAAGTGATACCCTTGCTGTCTGCCAAGTATCATGCGGTGATAAATCCTGATATCAAGATCGACACCGATGTTTTAAAGAGCCTCACGGATTTCATGGAGCATCACAAGGATTGCGGTATGATAACTCCGCGGATCCTTAACGATGACGGTACGGAGCAGTTCCTGCCCAAAAGAAGACCGAAATTCCGCTTTGTGTTCATAAGCCACCTTCCCGGCTTCAGATATCTGAGAGACAGATACACCATGAAATACCATAATTTCAGAGAGCCGGAGATAATAGAAAACTGTACGGGATGCTTTTTTGTCATAAGGAGAGCGCTGTTCGAAGGCCTGGGAGGCTTTGACGAAAGATTTTTCCTTTATTTCGAGGATGCGGATCTGGCAAGAAGGGTATCAGGATACAGGAATATATATTTTTACCCTGATGCTTATGTTTATCACGGATGGCAGCGCGACAATGTAAAAAGCTTAAACGGAATAAAGCATTTTATCATATCCTATTTCAAATACACATTTAAGTGGCTTTGGAGGAAATAAATTGGTAGACATAATTCTGGCAACATATAACGGGGAAAAGTATCTGAGCAAGCTTCTTGATTCTCTGGACGACCAGACATTTCAGGATTTCAGGGTGATCATTTCCGATGACGGATCAAGTGATGATACAATAAGCATAGCCCGGGATTATATGGAAAAGAGCGAAGACGGCCGGGTGATCCTTTCCGTTAATCATCCTTATGCAAAAAGAGCTGCGGGCAATTTTATGTCGGCTCTTACCATGTCGGATGCAGATTATGTTATGTTCTGCGACCAGGATGATGTGTGGCTTGAAACGAAGATAGAAGATACTCTGGGAAAGATGATATCCACAGAGGAAATGATAAAGGATCTGCTTGGTGAAGAAACAGCTGAAGAAATGATGATCCCCGTGCTTGTCCATACGGATGCTTATGTTGCGGATACGGATCTGAATTGTTTGGCTGATTCCTTTATGGATTTTATGGGGCTGCCTCACGAATTAAGCTCTCCGGAATATCTGATTCAGAATAATGTGCTGGGCTGCTCATCAATGATGAACAGACAGCTTGCTGAAATGATGCAGTATGCATACGGCAGGAAGATGGATGCGATCATGATGCATGATCACTTTGCGGCACTTATAGCGTCATTTTTCGGCGCAGTTTCTTATCTTGATAAGCCTACCCTTTATTACAGGCAGCATGAAGACAACAGTGTGGGAGCAAGGAGCCTTAAGGGACTTGGCGGTGTACTTAATGGTATATCAAGAGGTGCAGAAGATTTCAGAGGAATGGTATACGATTATTCCAGGCAGGCAAGGTATTTTACATATCTTTTCAATCCCTACATAACAGATGAGGGGACCATGGCGATGCTCAGGGATTTCGGGCACATAAGCTCCATGAAAAAAACTGATCGTATAAAAGTACTTAAAAGGTACGGAATAGAAAAAAGAGGAGCCCTGAAGAAAGCAGGGCAGTATCTCTTCGTTTAGGAGGATATATGGGACTGGCAGGTAAAGTTTTAAGGACAGCCGGGGGAAAAATGAAGCCCGTTCTGAAAAAGGTGCTGCCCATAAAGGTTTCCAGAGCCCTTAAGCAGAAAACGATCGATGCCGGTATGGCATCACTTATAAGAGAAGGCAGAGAACATTTCAACAGGCAGGCATATCCCGACGGCATAAACGAAATAGGTCTGTTCAAGGCTCAGATGGGTCTGGGACAGGGTGCAAGGCTTTTGGGAGATGCCCTTAAGGAATGCTCTTTTCCCGTGTCTTTCCATAATTTTGTCCTTCCCAATAATGTGATGCATGAGGAGGACACGGAATTTGATAAGGATCTTTCGGAGGAATATGCGTATAACATAAATGTGATACATGTAAATCCGGAGGAATTAAGCTACTTATATCTGGAAGGGGACAGATCGGTCTGGAACAAAAGGTATAACATAGGATTCTGGCTGTGGGAACTGGAGAATCTGCCTCAGTCGTGGCTTAAGTACTTTTCCATGCTGGATGAGATCTGGACTCCCTCAAAATATATAACAGAAAACATACAGGCAGTAACGGATCTTCCCGTAAAGACCATACCGTATCCCGTTGGAGCGCCCTACGATGAAAGATATGACAGGAATCATTTCCATCTTCCTTCTGACAGATTCCTGTTCCTTGTGATGTACGATTCCAACAGTACCATAGAAAGAAAGAATCCTCTTGGTGCGATCAGAGCCTATAAGGCAGCATTCAAGGATGACACCAAGAATACGGGGCTTGTTATAAAGATAAATAATCCCACAAAAAAAGATCTGACCATCCTAAAAAAAGAGGTGGCCGGTATAAGGAATGTTTATTTCATCACCAATACCATGGATAAAACAGAGGTGAACAGCCTTATAAGATGTGCGGATGTTTTCGTATCGCTTCACAGAGCAGAAGGATTCGGACTTGTGATGGCAGAGGCAATGCTCCTCGGAACGCCGTCCATAGCCACCAATTATTCTTCCAACACGGAATTTATGAACCGCCAAAGCTCATGCATGGTGGATTATAAGTACACTATGGTAAAGAAGGAAGCGTTTCCTTACAAGAGGGGAGAAAGATGGGCAGAACCGAATCTCAGGACTGCAGCCATTTATATGAGAAAGCTTGCCACCGATAAGGAGGCTTACCAGAAGAAAAGGGAGGCCGGTATCGAAAGGGGAAGAGAGCTCTTTAATACAGACCGTATCGTTAAGATGATAGAGGAAAGAGTAAAAGAGATCTACGAAGAGAATAAATAAAGCAATACGATAAAAAGAAAGTGCTGTGACCGTTTTACGTTGTCACAGCACTTTTTTAATTTACAGATCTTCAGTTAACATAAGGATCCGTAGGATCGTAACCGTAATCTCCCCTTACAGGTACGGCATACTGTACTTCAGGCTTGTCGAATGGAGTAGGGCCGTATGTGGAAACCGTGCATTGCGAGCCGTTGCAGTGCTCGTAGATCCATTTGCAATCCTTTGCCATAAGCCGTACACAGCCGTGTGACTGCTGCGTACCCAGCAGATTGTGATTATATACTGAAAGAGAATAATGATTTCTGTTTTCGTAATACCAGGTGGTATGGAAAAGATAATCCTTCCATATCTGGGTTATATACTGGCCGTAAACAGGACCCATAAGAGTTCCCCATGTGCCGAGGGTCCTCAATGTAAAGGTGCCCTTAACGGTGCAGTCGTTGGCACCGGGTGAGCATACGAAGCTCTTTACGGGTATTATGTAACCGTTATTGCCGTCCTTTGCCCAAACGGTGGTTATGCACTCAGATGTGACCACAGTTACCATGTAGGAGCTCTGGCGGCCTATGATATCATCAACATCCTGTATATTTACTCCGTTTTCGTCGAAATAGTATTTATATCCGTCTATATAATTCCAGCCGGTGTAAGCAAAAGCCGTCTTTGTATCGAAATAATATCTTTCTCCGTTTATATGCTGCCAGCCGGTAACAGCCTTTCCGCCTTTATAATATTTAATGCCTCCCGGCAGCATCATCCAACCCATATTGTTCAGGTTGAGGCCGTATTTTTTTGCAAGATTAGTGAATTCTTTGGAGCTTGCAAGAATATTTATGATCTCCGGTCTGGTGACACCTTCCTCCATGTCGCTGAGCCTGTTTTTAAGACCCGTGGCATCGGCATTTCTGAAAAGAACACCTTTATATGCAGTCTTAACGAATGAATCGTTTTCGGGATATTTTTTTCTGCTTTCTCCTGAATTGACAACGCTCTGAAGAAATGTCAGAACGGATAATCTGTCATTGGCCAGCCTTTCGGAATTGTCGTCAAGATAGGAAGGAGTGGGCTTACGGTTAAGAGTATTAGAGAATACCTTGAAAACATATTCCGTGATCTTAGGATATTTATCCCTTTCCGCAAGCTTGGATTCGGGGAATGTGCCCACATTGACACCTGCGGCTGTGGCTTTATTGGTGAACTCTCTTGCATCAAGAACTCCCTTAAGGATATACATTCTGCTAAGTCCGTAGCTTAAGGATTCAAGTCTGGAATTTAAGGCTGCAGCTTCGGGAGACCTTTTAAGCACTATTTTGAAAACATCTTTGATGTAATCTTCGTCGCTCCTGCCTTTTCTCGCATATTCGGGGCTTCCGAAGAATTTTACTATAACAGGCTTGGCGCCTTCTGAAACAGCCAGATTCACATTACTTATATAACCGTTTTTATCGGGTTTTCTTCCGAGTATATCTTTATACAGGTTATATACATACATAGCCTCATGAGGATTCTTATCAAGGACTTCGGTAAGACCTATGGATCCGGGTTTTATGCCGAATGATGCACAAAGCTTTTTATATTCGTTCGACATGATTATACGGCTCAGGGAATATTCCCTTGAGAAGCCATATTCGAATTCCTTTGTCCTGTTGGCCAATCCTGTGGGATCCACGTTTCTGTTGAAGGCCACTTTATATAAAAGTCTTATATAATCCTCGTCGGAATAATTCTTGTTCTTGAATTCCTGACTGAAGAAAAATCCCCAAAGCGTAGTTGCTCCGGCCTGGGAACCGTTTTTCAGAAGATCGACTTTATTTTGCACTTCCGATTTGGAAGGAGTCCTGCCAAGTACGAGAAGATAGCATCTCTCCACAAATTCCCACACCTTATCTGGCTCTTCTTCCGGCACTTCCTCCGGCTCTTCTTCGGGAGCATTAAGGGGATTTTCCGTAACCGTAACTAAAGTCTCCTCAGAAGAGAGTTCCTTATTATCCTGATCTGTATGGTCTGTGGTTTTTGATATGGATGAAGGATCTTCTTTATCCTCAGCCTGATCTTCTCCTGATCCCTCTAAAGCCTCTGCTTCCTCCAAAGACATTTCTTCGTCAGGATCATCCTCCGTTATGATGGTCTCTTCCGGAAGGATATCTGATCCGTCTTTATCTTCGACAGAAGGTAAAGTATCATCTTCTTCAAAAGATACGGGATCTTCAGAAGATATATCTGTCTGTTCGATGACAGATTTCCCGTCAGTCCCGCTTTCCGAAGCAAGAGCAGGGCCGGATGCAGAAGATATCAGTATAGATATCGAAAGGAGCATGGTCAAAATCTTTAAATATTTATTTTTCATGGGATACCTCCAGTCTGATCTTTTCTCTCCACATATCCAATGATTCTTTTATGGTTTCTTCTATGGGGTATTCGATATCCCACCCCGTATCAGCTTTCAGCTTTTCCACATCAGCTACGATGATGGGGATATCGGAAGGCCGCATCCTGTCAGGGTCCTGTTCCACCTTTATATCCACAGTGGAGCAGGAGAGGATGATATCCAGGATCTTTCTTATCTCCATTGCCTTTCCTGAACCTATGTTGTAGGTTTCTCCGGATCTTCCTTTTTCCATCAGAAGAACGTATGCTCTTACAACATCACGCACATCGGAAAAGTCTCTTTTGGAACTCAGATTCCCTACCTTTATGACAGGAGAAAGACCCTTTACCTCGATCTCTGCAACTTGCTTACAGAAATCGGGTACAACAAATCCCGGCATCTGGCTTTTTCCTATATGGTTAAAAGCCCTTGTGCATATGATGTCCATACCGTATGCCCTGTGGTATACGGAAGACAGCATGTTCTGGAAAGCCTTAGTGGCGGCATATATATTTCCGGGACGTAGGACTGTATCCTCCTTTACGGGAATATCCGTCGGCTTAAGATAACCGTATTCTTCTCCGGAACCGACCATAAGTATCCGTGGGGATATGTTGAGACGCCTGACGGATTCCAGAAGATTTAAAGCTCCCATATTATTTACATTAAGAGTGAGCTCGGGCTTTTTCCATGAAAGATATACACTGCTCTGGGCAGCCAGATGAAATATCCGGTCAGGCCTGCATTCCGAAAGGACTTTGTCGATCTGGTCCGGATCAAGAAGATCCATGTCATATATGCCGCTGCAATCCAGATCCAGCTTCTCAAAGGGCATCTTTGTTATAAATACCGTATCATTGATCTTATTTAATTCGTGTAAAAGGTAAGGGCCAACGAAGCCGGCCCCACCGATAATAAGGGATCTCAATAGTTCCTCCCTGATTTAAGAATTCTTGATCTCTTTTTCAACAAGCGCAATATCGCTTCTTACCATTCTCTCTACGAGATCCTGGAAGGAGATATCTCTCTTCCAGCCGAGGACTGTTTCGGCTTTTGTAGGGTCTCCCAGAAGAAGATCGACTTCTGCGGGACGGAAGAATTTGGGATTGACTTTAACTACTGTTTTTCCTGTTGTTTTATCGATACCTACCTCGTTGACACCTTCGCCCTCGAAGACTATATCGAATCCGGCAGCTGTAAAAGCCTTTTCCACAAATTCTCTTACAGGATGAGTTTCTCCTGTTGCCACAACATAATCATCAGGCTTGTCTGCCTGGAGCATAAGGTGCATGGCCTTTACATAATCTCTGGAATGGCCCCAGTCTCTCTGAGATGAAAGATTACCGAGCTCAAGACAGTCCTGAATGCCGTATCTTATTCTGGCTGCAGCATAGGTGATCTTTCTTGTGACGAATTCCTTTCCCCTTCTTTCGCTTTCGTGGTTAAAGAGGATACCGCTGCAGGCAAACATATCGTAGCTTTCCCTGTAATTCTTTGTGATCCAGTGGCCGTAAAGCTTTGCAACGCCGTAAGGGCTTCTGGGATAGAAAGGTGTGGTCTCCGACTGAGGAACGGCCTGAACGAGACCGAACATCTCTGATGTGGATGCCTGATAAAATCTGGCGTCGGGCTTTACAAGGCGAATGGCTTCAAGCATGTTAAGGACACCGATACCGTCTATGTCCGCAGTGGCAAGAGGCTGCTCCCAGCTGGTGCCGACAAAGGATTGAGCAGCAAGATTGTAAACTTCGTCCGCCTGCGATTCCTTAAGAGCATTTACCAGAGAAACTATATCCGTCATGTCTGCGTAAATGAAATTAAGCTTGTCCTTGATATGCTCCACATTTCCGTAATCCACAACGCTTTTTCTTCTCATGATGCCGTAAACATTATAGCCCTTGCTGAGAAGAAGCTCTGCGAGATAGGAACCGTCCTGACCGGTGATACCGGTGATCAATGCATTTTTCATATTGCCTCCTGATAAAAAATGTTGTGTATATTTTTAAAGATAATCATCCATTTTCTGATCTCTTATCTTTTCCAAAAGCTGCTTTATCTCCCCGGCTCTGTCTCTCGGACAGAGGAGAAGAGCATCATCCGTATCGACTATTATAAAATCCGAAAGGCCGATCATGGCTATGAGCTTATCTTTGGAGCCCTGTATTATGGTGTTTTCCGTATCGCAGAGCACCACCTGTCCTTTTACGGTATTTCCGTTGGCATCGGGAGTGTTTATTCGTTCTACGGCCAGCCATGACCCTACATCGTCCCAGCCGAAATCCCCGGGGATTATATAGATGTTGTCAGACCGTTCCATAATGGCATAATCAACGGATTCCGATGTCAGAGAGGGGAAGACCTCTTTGAGCGTGAGCCTTTCCTGGGGAGTTCCGATCACGGCCCTTATGGAGATAAGTCCTTTATATGTTCCCGGGATTAAAGTCTCCATGCGCTCCAGAATGGTGGATACCTTCCAGATAAACATTCCGCTGTTCCAGAGATAATCTCCGGATGCCAGATATTTTTCGGCAGTTTTCTTATCCGGCTTTTCCACGAACTTTTCGACGGAGAATGCCCTGCCCAGCTTTTTATCGGGCATGTATTTTATGTAACCGTATCCCGTTTCCGGATATGTGGGCGTGATGCCAATGGTCACAAGATTTTCGCCCGCTTCAGCTGCGGCGCAGCCTTCAGAGAGCACATCAAGGAACATATCCATATCCTTTACAAGATGGTCTGAAGGAAGAACGATCATAAGAGCATCGTCATATTTTTTTGAGATATACATGGCCCCCAGACCGATACATGGTGCCGTATTCCTGCCCACAGGCTCGAGGATTATGTTTTCCTCCGGTATTTCCGGGAGCTGTGTACGAACGAGGTCCATGTAGTTCCTGTTGGTGACGATATAGATATCTTCCATTGCCACTACAGGAAGGATCCTTTTTACTGTAAGCTGTATCATGGTGAGTCCGTCGTTTGTCAGGGACAAAAACTGCTTGGGCAGAGACTGACGGCTTTTGGGCCAGAATCTTTCGCCCTTTCCTCCTGCCATGATCAATGCGGTCTTTCTCATAAAAAACCTCCTGAGTATAATCCATGTCATTATAAACCAATCGGCGAAAAAACTCAATAAAATAAAGGTGTTCGGGGTACTTATACATACAGGTGAGACTTTTGGGTTTTATTGACAATATAAGGGAAAAACCATTAAAATATCAGTAATTATGTTCATTTATACACATAAGATTTGAGGTAAGAGAATGGATTGCATAATTTTGCCGGGACACGGTGTCTCTGTGGAAGGTATAAGAAGCCTGGTAGCTCAGGGCTCTCCCTTTTTTGATGTTTATCACATAATCAAAGGTGAGCTGAAGACGGCACAGGTATTAAAGGCCATAAGAGGTTTCAGAAAAAGATCTTTCAACATTTATTCCGGAGGGGACAGCTGGCTCGAAGGAATACTCGAAGAAATGGAAGAAGACAGAGAAGTGTTCATATGGGGAACGGATCTGATCCTGGACACTTCATGTATCAAAGATACCTTTGTAAAAGCCCTGGAGATATCCTCTGACGGCGGTACGGCTGCCATCACTGCAGGAAATACGGAAGGCTTTATGGGCAGGGCAGGAGTATTAAAAAACAGGGTAATAGACATACTTGACGGAAGTCTTAAGGATGACCCTTCCGTTTTCGTGATCAGCTCCTTTATCAGGAAGGAAGAAGAAGTATCAGACGATATGCCGGATATGATAAAGCTTAAACCGGCATTTAAGGATTATCTGTGGGGCGGCACAAAGCTAAAGGAACTATACAACAAAAAGACGGATATGGAGCCCCTGGCTGAGAGCTGGGAACTTTCCTCCCACAAGGACGGAGAGAGCATCATTGCGGAGGGCCCCTTAAAGGATATGGGATTTCAGGCCTTTCTGGAAAGATACGGATCCAAGGCTGTGGGATACAAGGCTGCAGGACTTGACAGATTTCCCATACTGATAAAATTCATCGATGCAAAAGATCTTTTGTCCGTACAGGTACATCCGGATAATTTTTACGGACTTAAGCACGAAAACGAATTCGGTAAAAACGAGATGTGGCATATCCTTTCCTGCGAAGAAGGCTCATACATCTATTACGGTGTTAAGAGGGACATAAGCCCGGAGGAATTCAGGGAAAAGATAGCTGACAATACGGTCACAGACGTTTTAAACCGGGTATATGTTAAGCCGGGGGATACGTTTTTCGTAAAGGCGGGAACTATCCATGCCATAGGAAAAGGCATAGTTATCCTGGAGATCCAGCAGAATTCCAACTGCACATACCGGATTTACGATTACGACAGAAGGGATAAGAACGGAGCCACAAGACCTCTCCATGTGGATAAAGCATGTGATGTATGCAGCCTCGAAAGTATACCTGCCGAGGGAATGCGGACGGTGACCATACACAGAAAGGGATATGAAAAGACAGTGTTGTCAGATTCCGCATATTTCGAGACGGTAAAATATCATATCGACGAAAAAATGGACATCCCCATGGATGATTCCTCCTTTATGTCTGTTATTTTTACAGAAGGAAAAGGTACTATAGAAACAGATGGACAAAAACTGGAATTCTCTCCGGGGGACAGCTTCTATGTAACACCGGGAAAGAAGACCGTAACAATAAAAGGCGAAGCCGCATTTATAACTACGAAAGTATAAGAGGAAGAAAAATGGATTACAAAGAAAAGTATTTATACTGGACAGAAGACCCGTTCTTTGACGGAGATACAAAAAAGGAATTATTGGCGATAAAGGACGAGAAGGAGATCCAGGAAAGATTCTACAAGGATCTGGAATTCGGCACAGGAGGCTTAAGAGGCATCATAGGAGCAGGCTCCAACAGAATGAATATATATACTGTAAGGAGAGCGACCCAGGGACTTGCAAATTATATCCTTAAAAAAGGAACACAGGACAAGGGCGTGGCCATTGCTTTCGATTCCAGACATATGTCCCCTGAATTCTCCTTGGAGGCAGCACTCTGTCTTAATGCAAACGGGATCAAGACATACAGGTTTGATACCTTAAGACCCACTCCCGAATTATCCTTTGCCGTAAGACATTTGGGATGCACTGCAGGTATCGTGGTCACTGCCAGCCACAACCCCAGGGAATACAACGGATACAAGGTATACTGGGATGACGGATGCCAGGTAACATATCCCAATGACGAAGGCATCATAAACGAAGTAAATGCCATCGAGGACTATTCTCTTCCCAAGACCATGACTCTTGAAGATGCTGTCGAAGCCGGCCTCTACAATGTTATCGGGAAAGAGATCGATGATATTTATATCGAGACCATAAAGAAATATATAATCCATCCGGAGATAATAGAGCAGGCAGCCAAGGATCTTAAGATCGTTTATACACCTCTTAACGGAGCAGGAAGAGTGCCCGTAACAAGAGTCCTTAAGGAACTGGGCTTTACTAATGTTTATTTGGTAGAGGAGCAGGCTGAGCCCGACGGAGATTTCCCCACCATACCTTATCCCAATCCCGAGGACCCCAAGACCTTTACTCTTGCACTGGAGCTTGCAAAGAAAGTGGATGCGGATATAGTAATGGCTACGGATCCCGATTCCGACAGGCTGGGCATATACTGCAAGGACAAGGATACGGGGGAATTCGTTATCTTTAACGGAAATATGCTGGGAACGCTAATTGGAGAATACATCTTCCGTGAAAAGGAGCTTAACAAGACTCTTCCGGAAAATGCGGCTTTTGTTACGACCATAGTCAGTACTAATCTGGCCAAGGCCATTGCTAAAGCGCACAATGCCGCATGCTTTGAGACACTTACGGGATTTAAGTGGATCTGCGGACAGATAAGGGAATTCGAGGAAAACAATAATAACTATAAATACATATACGGATTTGAAGAAAGCTACGGATGCCTTATAGGAGACTATGCAAGAGATAAGGACGGAGTATCTGCCGTTATGATGCTGGCAGAGATCGCTTCCTATTGCAAGGTCAGAGGAGAGACGCTCCTTGACGAGCTTGAACGCATGTACAAAAAATACGGTTATTATTCCGAGGAGCTTTCCTTTATTGTGATGCCCGGAATGGACGGGGCCGAAAAGATAAGTGCTCTTATGGAAAGCATAAGGAAAGAGCCTCCCACAGAGATAGGAGGGCGTAAAGTAAAAGTATTCAGGGATTACAGAGCCGGAGAGTGCCTTGATCTTGCCACGGGAGAAAAGTATCCCACAGGCATCCCTGTTTCAAATGTATTGTATTTTGAATTGGACAATGATTCCTGGTGCTGTATGAGACCCTCCGGAACAGAGCCCAAGATCAAATTTTACATGGGTGTAAAAGCCGATTCCATGGAAGAGGCAAAGGCCGGCTCTGCAGCCATAAATAAAGCTCTCATGGCTATAGTCGAGGGCTGAGGAGAGAAGAAATGAAGGGAATCATCCTGGCAGGAGGAAGCGGATCAAGACTTTATCCTCTTACTCTCGTAACAAGTAAACAGCTTCTTCCTGTATATGACAAGCCAATGATATATTATCCCCTTACCCTTCTTATGGATGCAGGCATAAGGGAGATCTTGATCATTTCCACACCTGCAGATATCGGAAGGTTCAGGGATCTTTTTAAAGACGGATCTCATCTCGGTATAAAGCTTTCTTATTTGGTACAGGAAAAGCCGGAAGGTCTGGCCCAGGCATTTATCCTGGGAGAGGACTTTATAGACGGTGAAGGCTGTGCCATGGTTCTGGGAGACAATATCTTTACGGGAGAAGGACTGCCGGAGATATTGAAAACTGCAGCAGGAAGAGACAAGGGAGCCACCATATTCGCATATAAGGTAAAAGACCCTGAAAGATTCGGAGTAGTTGAATTCAACGATGATATGAAGGCCGTATCCATAGAGGAGAAGCCGAAAGAGCCCAGATCATCATATGCCGTAACAGGACTCTACTTTTATGATGAGAATGTATGCAAAATGGCAAAGACTCTTACTCCTTCAAAAAGAGGAGAACTTGAGATAACGGATCTGAATCTCTTATATCTTAATAAAGGACAGCTTAATGTGGAGCTTCTTAATGATGAGCACACATGGATGGATGCCGGAACTCAGGAGTCTCTTATCAATGCCACAAATTTTATTTACGAAGAAGAGATAAAGCTTGGGAGAAAGATAGGGTGTCCTGAAGAGGCTGCATTAAGGAATAAATGGATCACCGGCGAAGATGTACTCAAGCTTTGCATGAACTATAACAACGAATACGGAGAGTATCTGAGAAAGACTGCCGGGGAGGATATGGCATGAGAGTTCTGAAAACAGATATTCCTGGCCTCCTCATAATAGAGACCGTAAAGCACGGCGATATAAGAGGATGGTTCGTGGAGCATTACAATAAAGAAAGATATGTGGCATCCGGAATAACCAACGATTTCGTTCAGGATAACCATTCTTATTCAGCAAAAAAGGGGACTCTCAGGGGCATACATTTTCAGAATGATCCGTACAGTCAGGCCAAACTCGTTTACTGTATAAGAGGTAAGGTGCTTGATATAGCCGTTGATCTGAGAAAGGGCTCTCCCACATATTTAAAACATCACGCCATAGAACTGTCAGAGGAAAATTCC
This sequence comes from uncultured Eubacteriales bacterium, assembly GCA_902797845.1. Classification (GTDB taxonomy): domain Bacteria; phylum Bacillota; class Clostridia; order Lachnospirales; family Lachnospiraceae; genus RUG14319. The sequence continues at coordinate 28,491 of CADBUJ010000018.1, forward strand.
CTGCAGTTTCTGGTGCCCAGAGGATTCGGGCATGGATTCATAACCCTTACGGATGATGCGGAATTCGTATATAAAGTGGATAATCCTTATGCTCCGGATTTTGACAGAAGCATAAGATATGATGATCCGGATATAGCCATAGACTGGGGAAAATACCTGAACGGTATGGATCCGATACTTGCCGAAAAGGATATAAATGCTCCGTTCTTAAAGGATTCGGATATAAATTTTACATATTGATATTAAGGAAGACCATATGAATATACTTGTGACCGGAGGAGCAGGCTTTATAGGGAGCAATTTCCTCCATTATGAGATCGAGAATCATCCTGAAGACAGATTCGTAAATCTGGATCTTCTTACATATGCTGGAAACCTGGATTCCCTGGCATCCATAGAAGGAAAGCCCAATTACAGATTCGTAAAGGGCGATATCTGCGACAGGGAGCTTTTGTATTCTCTTTTCAGAGAAGAAGACTTCGACATAGTCGTCAATTTTGCTGCGGAGAGCCATGTGGACAGGAGCATCACGGATCCGGACATCTTCGTCAGGACAAATGTGCTGGGTACCGTTACATTGATGGATGCTTCAAAAGAATTCGGAGTAAAGAGATTCCACCAGATCTCAACTGATGAGATCTACGGTGATCTGCCTCTTGAAAGAAAGGATCTGCTCTTTACTGAGGATATGCCATACAATGCGTCAAGTCCTTACAGCGCATCAAAGGCTTCCGCAGAGCTTTTTGTCAAGGCTTACGGAAGGACGTACGGACTTGATATATCCATAAGCAGGTGTTCCAATAATTACGGACCTTATCAGCATCCGGAGAAGCTTATACCAAATACGATCATAAAGGCATTAAATGATGAAAAAATACCTGTTTACGGTGACGGACTTAATGTAAGGGACTGGCTTTATGTGGAGGATCACGTAAGGGCTGTGGATATGATGATCAGGAACGGCCATTCCGGCAGTATATGCAACATAGGAGGCCACAACGAGATATCCAATATAGAGCTTGTAAAAGATCTTCTGGACTGTCTCGGCAAGCCCCATTCTCTTATAAATTTTGTAAAGGACAGACCGGGTCATGACAGAAGATACGCCATTAATGCCGATAAGCTCGAAAGAGAAGCAGGATGGCGCCCCCTGACGCAGGTACAGGAAGGCATCAAAAGAACAGTTTCCTGGTATCTGGAGAATGAAGACTGGTGGAAAAGAATAATATGAAGATCCTCGTTACAGGAGCCCGGGGAATGCTGGGACAGGACATATCGGAGCTCCTTACAAAAAAAGGATATTCGCCCGTAACATGGGACATAGAAGATCTGGACCTTACAGACAAAGAAGAGACAGACAGGAAGCTTTTTGAGCTGAGGCCTGACATTATAATAAACTGCTGCGCATATACGGCTGTGGACAAGGCTCAGGAGGAACCCGAAAAATGTACCTTTATAAATGAGACCACAGCAAAGAATCTTGCGGAATACTGCGGAGCAAACAATGCCATGCTCATACATTTTTCTACGGATTATGTATTCCCGGGGCTGGGGCAGGAGCCTTACAAAGAAGATGATGAAGTGAAGCCCCTTAACATTTACGGAAGATCAAAGGCCCTGAGTGAGGATGCTGTCAGGAAGAATGCAGAGAGGCACTTTATACTTCGTATCTCGTGGCTGTATTCTGATCACGGTAAGAACTTTGTGGATACAATGCTTAAACTGTCCCGGGACAGGAACATGATATCCGTAGTCAGCGATCAGACGGGATCCCCCACCTATGGAAGAGACGTGGCGGAAATGGTGATGTTCCTTCTTGATAAAAAAGAATACGGAACATACCATCTTACAAATGAGGGCTACACTACCTGGTATGAACTGGCAAAAGAGATAATAAGATATTCAGGCAGAGCTGTTGAAGTGAGACCCTTAACATCAGAGGAATACAAAACTTTGGCAGTAAGGCCCAAGAACTCCAGGTTGTCCAAGGAAAAATTCAAAAGGACCTTCGGGATCGAAATGCCTGCATGGCAGGATGCCCTGGAAAGATGCATGAAAGCCCTGACCTGCTAAAATTGACATAATTACCAATATGGGTTATCGTAATCAATTGTTATCCATTCATGGGAAGACCATAAGGAGAATAATACTTTGAGTAATAAATACGGTTCCATAGATGATTTTGTAGAAGAACAGCAGCATCTTAAAAAAGAAAAAAACAATAAGAAAAATGCGAAAAAAAGGAACATGTCCAGAAAGGCGGGCATAATCCTTTCCGTTATCCAGCTGGTATTGTCCCTGGCTCTTATGGGACTTCTTCTATATGTAAATATGTTCCCGGCCAAATATCTTATCTTTGCAGGGGCAGTACTTTTGGTACTCTGGATCGCGGCTTTTGCCACTCAGTTCAAAAAGAAGATAAACATAGTCGGAAAGGTAATATCCGTGATTACCATCATAGCTCTTATTATGGGAATAAGATATGTGGTAGTCACAAACAACATGCTGGATGTTATTACGAAAAAGAACCAGGAAAAGGTGCTTGTGGCCGTGGCTGTCCTTAAGGATGATCCTGCTCAGAACATAGAGGATGCAGCAGATTATCAGTTCGGTATTCAGAAAAGCTTCGGTCGAAAGGAAGTTGACGAGACCATAACCGCTCTCGGCAGCAAGCTGGGGAACGAGCTTGACGTCAAAGAATATGACAGTGCGTTGGATCTGGTGGACGGTCTTATTTCCGGAGATTCGGGAGCAGTGGTAATAAATCAGACCATGCTTTCCACATATAACGAGCTGTATTCAACGCTTATAAATACTGAAGATGCGGAAGAGTTTTCCGAGAAGATAAGAATCATTTACACAAATGAGGTCGTAACGGAGGATAACAGCAAGCCTGCGGACGACAATACATCATCGGATGACATCGTAAACAAGAGCTTTGCCATTTATGTCAGCGGAAATGATCAATACGGAGATCTTACGACTACAGGAAGATCAGATGTCAACATCATAATCTTCGTAAATCCCGTTACAAAGCAGGTACTTCTTTTAAGCACTCCCAGGGATTACTGGGTACAGATACCGAATATCTCCGGACAGTACAGGGATAAGCTGACACATGCAGGAGTGTACGGGATCGATGCATCCATGGAGACTCTGGAGCAGCTTTATGACTGCAGCATCGATTATTATATAAAGATCAATTTTGATTCCGTAGTCAAGATAATAGATGCTCTCGGCGGAGTAAACGTATACTCGGAGCAGGAGTTTACCAGTAATGCAGGCCTGTATTTCAAGCAGGGATATAACTATATGGACGGCGCTACAGCCATAGAATTCGTAAGGGAAAGAAAGCACCTTTCCGGCGGAGACTTTGCAAGAGGAAGGAACCAGCTTGCTGTTATAGAAGCTATGATAGACAAGCTTACCTCACCTGCACTCCTTACTAATTACACAACACTTATGGCAAGCGTTGAGGATACGTTCAATACAAGTATGCATCAGGATGATATAAAATCTCTTGTAAGGATGCAGCTTGACGATAATGCATCGTGGAACGTTATATCATATGCAGCAAAGGGCACCGGCGGCTCTGATTACTGTTATACATCGGGAACAGTGGCATCCATAGTTTATGAGGATCCCAATTCCATAATGACAGCTCAGCAGCTGATAAAGGATCTAATAAGCGGAAAGACGATCAAGGATCCGGAAGCTGAAACAGAGACAACAGACACGGACAGTTACGGAAGCGGCGAGACAACGGCATATTGATCTCAGGAGATGATCTGATGAAAAAAAGTATAATGATCATACTTGCCCTGTGCCTTTTAATGGCAGCAGGATGCAACTTGAAAACAGTTACGAATACGGATATGGATACACCTACTCTCATAGTTGAGGAAGCAGCAGGCCAGACAGAGCCCGCATCTGAAGAAACAGAAACAGAGACTGAGACAGAAACGGAAACAGAGGAGTCATCTGAAGAAGAGACTGAAACGGAAACTGCTCCTCCCAGTCAGAAGGTGGTAACGGTCAGTGATACGGATGTAAATATAAGATCTTCGGCAAGTACTGATTCAGGAATCCTGGGAACGCTGCGTTCCGGCTACGAGGCAGAGCTTCTGGGAGAAGAAGGAAACTTCTATCGGATATCCTTTAACGGGGTCACCGGATATGTTACGAAAGATTATACCCGTATAAAATAAGGAGCAGAAAATATAGTAAAGATCAAAGAAAATGCGCTGGATCTTTTGTTTCCAAAAAGGTGCCCCATATGCAGAGAGCTTATCAAAAAAGGCCACGTCCATGGGGAATGTTATAAGAAGCTGCGGACGGTGGGAGAAGACTACTGCATGAAATGCGGCAGACCACTTGGGAATGATGACGATGAGCTTTGCTCCCAGTGCATTTCGGAAAAGCATACATATGATGAAGCCAGGACCTTGTGGATATATGATGATATTGTCCGCAAGGTCATTTCAGGTCTTAAATACAGTTTTAAAAAGGAATACGGAGAATTTCTCGCCCAATGTCTTTACGGAGCATATGGAGAATGGATAAGGGAAATATATGCAGATGTGATCATTCCCGTTCCCATAAGCAGAGAGAGGATGAAAGAGAGAGCCTTTAATCAGGCGGAGATACTGGCGTTTTATCTTTCGGCTCTTACTGATCTGCCTATGGACGGAAGATTTCTGCGGCGTATAAAAGACAGCAAAGCCCAGAAAAATCTAACCAGGGGAGAAAGAGCAAGGAACCTTGAAGGCATCATGGAGACATCAGGATTATCTCCTTATAAGACAGTTCTTTTGATAGACGACATATACACAACAGGAGCCACGGCGGACAGCTGTGCAGGTGCATTAAAAAGCTCCGGAGTTGAAAAGGTATATGTGCTTACACTATCCACTGCCGGGACTTATCTTCTGTAGAGTAAGGCTTGCAGCCTGAGGGGATCTATAGACCCGGGGGTGTACAGAACGATAATAATGACAAATAAAAAAGACTTGCGGCCGGGCGCCCACTTATGCTAATATAGACGGGCTACGGAAGCGGTCTTTTTTTTGTGCCTAAATTAGAGACCACATGTTAATTAATTGGAGGTGGGAGTTGTGCGCGTAAAGATTACATTGGCGTGTACGGAGTGCAAACAACGTAATTATAACACGACGAAAGAGAAAAAGGCTCACCCTGACAGAATCGAGACCATGAAATACTGCAGATTCTGTAGGAAACACACATTACACAAGGAAACCAAATAAAACGATTTCACGGAGGTGTGTAGTATGAGTGAGCAGACACAAACAAAGAAAACCGGTTTCTTCACTCGAGTAAAATCAGAGTTCAAAAAGATCATCTGGCCCTCTAAGGACGATGTAGTTAAACAGACCACGGCAGTAGTTGTTGTATCTGTTATCCTTGGACTTATAATTGCACTTCTGGACCTTGTGTTCAAATATGGTGTCAATTTCCTTATAGGTCTGGGAGCTTAAAGGAAGTGTGATCCTATGGAAGAAGCTAACTGGTATGTAGTCCATACATATTCGGGCTACGAAAAAAAGGTAAAAGCAAATATCGAGAAATCCATTCAAAATCTGCATCTGGAGGATCAGATCCTGGAGGTTTCCGTGCCGGTACAGGAGGTAGTCGAGGTAAAAGACGGCAAGCGAAAAGTATCGGAAAAGAAGCTTTTCCCCGGATATGTCCTTCTTCATATGATCATGAATAACGAGACCTGGTATGTGGTAAGAAACACAAGAGGCGTTACGGGATTCGTAGGACCCGAGTCCAAGCCCGTTCCCCTTACTGAAAGGGAGATGATACCTCTTGGTATCAAGCCCGCTCACTTCGAGATCGATTTCGGCGTGGGCGACCAGATAGAAGTTATTTCAGGTATATGGCAGGGAACCGTCGGATATGTCAAAAGTATGGATCATAAGAGATCTGTTGCTTCGGTAGGCGTTGATATGTTCGGCAGGGAAACAAATGTAGACATTAATTTTCTCGAGATCAAGAAGATCTAAGCCCCGGCACAGTCCGGAGGTGGGAGGGCAAGACCCGCAAAAACCACAAGGAGGCATTTTAAATGGCAAAGAAAGTAGAAGGTTATATCAAACTTCAGATCCCCGCCGGTAAAGCAACACCGGCACCCCCTGTTGGACCCGCACTGGGCCAGCACGGCGTAAACATTGTACAGTTCACAAAAGATTTCAATGCAAGGACCGCCAGCATGGGAGACGTTATCGTTCCCGTTGTCATCACGGTCTATGCAGACAGAAGCTTCAGTTTCATTACTAAGACTCCGCCTGCAGCAATGCTCATCAAAAAGGCATGCAACATTCAGTCAGGTTCGGGTGTGCCCAATAAGACGAAAGTGGCACAGCTCAGCAAGGCAGATCTCAGAAAGATCGCTGAAACAAAGATGCCTGATCTTAATGCAGCATCCATAGAAGCAGCAGAGAGCATGATCGCAGGTACGGCAAGAAGCATGGGCGTTACCATCGAGCAGTAAAAGAATATTCAGTGGGAGGGCAACCCCCGTTGACCACAAGGAGGATTATTTAATGAAAAGAAGTAAAAGATATTTAGAGACAGCAAAGCTTGTCGATAAGACCGTTTATTATTCGGTTGATGAAGCTGCTGCAGAGATCAAGAAAACTGCCAGCGCAAAGTTTGACGAGACCATCGAAGCTCATATCAAACTGGGTGTCGATGGAAGAAAGGCAGACGAACAGGTGCGTGGAGCCGTTATACTTCCTCACGGAACAGGCAAGACAGTAAGAGTTCTTGTTTTTGCAAAGGGAGATAAGATCAACGAAGCAGAAGCAGCAGGCGCAGACTTCTTCGGCGGAGAAGAACTGGTAACAAAGATCCAGAGCGAAAACTGGTTCGATTTCGATGTTGTAGTTGCAACCCCTGATATGATGGGTGTTGTAGGTAAGATCGGTCGTGTACTTGGACCTAAGGGACTTATGCCCAACCCCAAGGCAGGCACCGTTACCATGGACGTTAAGAAGGCTGTAGAGGACATCAAAGCCGGTAAGATAGAATACAGGCTCGACAAGAGCAATATAATCCATGTTCCCGTAGGAAAAGCTTCTTTCTCCGAGGACAAGATAATAGACAACTTCCGTGCACTTATGGATGCCATTATCAAAGCAAAGCCTGCGGCAGCAAAGGGTCAGTATTTAAAGAGCGTGGTAATATCCACGACCATGGGCCCCGGCATCAAACTTAATACAACACAGTTTTAATCAAACTAAAAGAGGGGAGGATATATCCTCCCCTTTTTTGTTTGCAATAATACTTTAAACATTTTATTATTATAAATACATTCGATATTGCTTAAGGAGGTACCGTTATGGCATGTTTTGTGGTCCCTGCTGCAGAAGCAGTGGTAACTACCGTAGTTACAAAAATAGTTAAAGAAAAAGAAAAGGCTGAAGAAGCCAATAAGGATAATCTTGATATCAGCGGGAAAGAGGAGACCATTCCTTTTTCCGAAAAGCTTAAATGGCTTAATATAATGCTTTGGGGAGGTTCTTTTCTCCTGCTTTTTGAGCATCTGTGGCATGGAGAGGTAGTTCCTTTCTTTCCGTTTTTTACGGCAGCGGAAGATCCGGGGACTATGCTACGTGAGATGGCAACAAACGGTGTTCTTATGGCCCTTCTTGTGACTGCAGTATGGGCTGTAATGGTGGCAGTAACTTATTCCGTCGAAAAAAGAAGTATAAAAGATGCTGCTAAGGCACAGTGATCATAGGAGGTAAGGAATGACCCTTTTAATTACGACTTTTGCCGCGATCATCTCAACAGTGGTCTGGTATAATAAGATGCCTGATAATGCCATGAAGACAGGTATTCTCAGTTTGATGTTCTGGGGAGCTTCTCTTATGTGGCTGGTGGATGCTGTCGTAGAATATATTAATACGGGGGCAGACTATTTTAAGCCTTCCGCAGAGGTCATGCTTAACGATCTGTTTCTGGGGCTGTCCGTTGTTGCGCTGGGTCTTGTGGTGTGGCTTATCATCATTCTCATCAAAGACCCCAAGGGAGTTCTTGGAAAAATGCTTCATAAAAAATGAAATGTTATTCATATGAGCGGCCCTGCATCTGCAGGGCCTTATTATTACTACAGGAGTTTTTATGGAAATAAAAGAGATACTGAAAGCCGTAAAGGATGGAGATCTATCTGTTGACGAGGCCGTGCTCAAGCTTAAGATCAAACCCTTTCAGGACATAGGATATGCAAAGGTCGATATTCACCGTGAGTTAAGACAGGGCAGACCTGAGGTAATATACGGGGCAGGAAAGACCGTGGAGCAGATAACAGGCATCATAGAGACCATGCAGGAAAACGGTCAGGATAATGTCCTTGTTACAAGGATTGGAAAGGCAGAAGGGGAAGCAATAAAAGCACATTTTGAAGATGTGAGATGCCACCCCGAGGCAGGTATCGCAATAAAGGGCAGGAATAAGAAAGTCTCAGGCATAGGGACAGTTCTTGTGGCCACAGGCGGTACAAGCGATATACCTGTTGCGGAAGAGGCAGCCCTTACGGCAGAATTTTTCGGCAATAAGGTAACAAGGCTTTATGATGTCGGAGTCGCAGGACTTCATCGTCTGCTTTCCCACGCAGAGGAGATCATGGATGCATCCGTGATCATTGCCGTTGCGGGAATGGAAGGAGCCCTTGCCAGTGTGATAGGAGGACTTACAGACTGCCCTGTGATCGCCGTGCCTACCAGTGTGGGATACGGAGCATCCTTTGAAGGGATGTCTGCGCTGCTTTCCATGCTTAATTCCTGCGCCAGCGGAGTCTCTGTAGTTAATATAGACAACGGCTTCGGAGCCGGATATATAGCAGACATGATAAATCACATGGGGGTTGAATAATGAAAACACTTTATCTGGATCTTGGTATGGGGGCCGCGGGAGATATGCTTACATCAGCATTGGCCGGCCTTCTTACGGAGGATGAGAGAGCTTCATTCATAAAAGAGATCAACGATGCGGGAATACCCGGCGCAAAGTGCTGCCTGAAAGAGGATAAGAGATGCGGCATAAAGGGCCTGAGATACATTGTTGCGGTTGACGGTGTCATTGAAGGGGAAGAACCTGATCACAGCCATGACCATGAACATCACGACCATGGCCACCATGATGAACATCACGATCATGACCATCATCACGAGCATCACCATCATGACCACGACCATGAGCATCATGACCATGAACATCATCACCACAGCTCTTTGGCTCAGATCGAGGAGATAATCGATTCCCTTAAACTTAAGGAAAAGGTAAAGGAAGATATTAAAAATGTGTACAGGATCCTGGCTGAAGCGGAAGCCTTTGTCCATGGCACAGAGGTGTCGCATATCCATTTCCATGAAGTAGGTACGATGGATGCCATTGCGGATATTGCAGGAGCATGTCTGGCCATGGACAGGATAGGACCCGTAAGGGTAACAGCATCACCTGTAAATGTGGGAGGAGGAAAGGTAAGGTGTGCCCACGGCATACTGCCTGTTCCGGCACCTGCTGCTGCAAGGATCCTGACGGATGTGCCTGTATATGAAGGTGATATAAGATCGGAACTCTGTACGCCTACAGGTGCGGCCCTTATTAAATATTTTGCGGACGACTTCGGGAAGATGCCCCTCATAAAGGCGGAAGCATACGGGTACGGCCTGGGGAAGAAGGAATTTGAAGAAGCAAATATCTTAAGAGCAGTACTTGGTGCGGAAGATGAAAAAAGTGATGAGATATGGGAAGTATCCTGCAATGTGGACGACATGACAGGGGAGGATATAGCTTTTGCGGCTAAGATGCTTCTTGAAGACAAGGCTCTTGATGTTTATACGGTGCCCATATCCATGAAAAAATCAAGACCGGGTACACTTATATGCGTAATGTGCAGAGAAGAGGATCAGGAAAGGATCACGGATCTGTTATTTAAATATACGACCACCATAGGAGTCAGGAAGCACGTATCTGAAAGAACAGTCCTTAAGAGAGAGGAAAAGGAGATCGATACCCCCTGCGGCTTGATCAGATATAAGATCTCTTCAGGAGGCGGCTTCAAAAGGATCAAAATAGAACATGATGATCTTGAAGCTTTGGCAAAGGAAAGAAACATAAGTGTGGAAGATGCAAGGCTTCTTGTCAGCGATTATATAGATACTGAGGAATAAATGGATAATCTATCTGAAAAAGAAAAAAGACTAGAGGATATACTTAAAGATCTCGGAAGCGTCATGGTGGCATATTCCGCAGGAGTGGATTCCACATATCTTTTGGCAAAGGCCAAAGAAGTGCTGGGAGGAAGCTGTATTGCCGTGACGGCCAAAGCAGATTCTTTTTCCAAACGTGAATTTGCCGAGGCGGATGCCTTCTGCAGGGAGAATGATATAGAGCATGTGATAATAGACTGGGATGAGTTTTCCGTAGATGGATTTGATAAAAATCCGAAGAACAGGTGCTATATATGCAAAAAGGCTCTTTTCGGCAGATTCCTTGATGCTGCAAAGGAAAAATGCGTTAGTTGTCTTATAGAAGGCTCCAACACAGATGATTCCGGAGATTACAGGCCGGGCATGGCAGCAATATCGGAACTTGGTATAAAAAGCCCTTTAAAGGAAGCCGGATTATCAAAGCAGGATATAAGAGATCTTTCAAAGATGATGGGTCTTTCAACATGGGACAAGCCTTCCTATGCCTGCCTTTCAACGCGGTTTCCTTACGGAGAGACCATCACTAAGGAAAAGCTCTCCATGGTGGAAAAGGCCGAACAAAGGCTTTTCGATACAGGTTTTAAGCAGGCGAGAGTAAGAGTACACGGTAACCTTGCTAGGATAGAGGTGCCTTTTAGAGACATGGAAAGGATCATGCAGGAGGACATTAGAGAAGGTATTTCTTCTTATCTCTACAGCCTTGGATTCTCGTATGTATCTCTGGACATGGAGGGATACAGAACAGGCAGTATGAACAGGGATCTGGACATATAACAGGTCAATGGCTGAAATTGCACTGTTTCCCCAATTTTCCCTTGACATAGGGAAGATCATAAGTTAACATATCAATGCTGCCAAAGACAGCAGGTGTCTTCGGACATAAGTTTTAACGCCTGCCGAGGAAGTATATAAGACTTTATTTCCTCTGTCTTCTTTTGCGGACGGAGGTTTTTCTTTTTTATACTAAGCTTATGGCAAGCAAATAAATAAGGAGGAAGATATGGCTAAAACGGAAATCAAGCAGCCCATAGTAGACGAGATCGCCCAGCTTCTTGACGGGGCAAAATCTGTTGTACTTGTGGATTACTGCGGACTAAGCGTAGAGCAGGACACAAAGTTTCGTAAGGATATGCGTGAAGCCGGCGTTCATTATAAGGTTTACAAGAACACCCTTATAAAGCGTGCAACAGAGGGAACACCCTACGAAGTTCTTTCAGATCTTCTCAACGGACCTACAGCTCTGGCCGTAAGCAAAGAAGACGAAACATCACCTTCAAGACTTGTGGCAAATGTCATCAAGGAAACCAAGAATCTTATTTCCTTCAAGGGTGGTATGGTAGACGAACAGTTCTATGATGCCAACGGTATAGCAGCATTTGCGACTATCCCTTCCAAGGAAGTACTTATCGGACAGCTTCTGGGAAGCATCCAGTCGCCTGTTGCAAACTTTGCTCGTGTTATTAAGCAGATCGCTGAAAAAGACGAGACAGCAGCTTAAAAATGGCAGAATGCCGCAAATCAAATTTTAACGGAGGATTATAAAATGGCTAAGTTAACAGTAGAAGAGTTTATAGAGGCTATCAAGGAGTTATCAGTAGTAGAGCTTAACGATCTTGTTAAGGCTTGCGAAGAGGAATTCGGTGTATCTGCAGCAGCAGGCGTTGTTGTAGCAGCAGGCGGAGCAGCAGCCGGTGCAGCAGAAGCAGCAGAAGAAAAGACAGAGTTCGATGTAGAGCTTACAGAGATCGGTGATCAGAAGGTTAAGGTTATCAAGGTCGTTAGAGAGATCACAGGCCTTGGACTTAAGGAAGCTAAGGATGCAGTTGAAGCAGCTCCCAAGGTACTTAAGGAGCAGGTTTCCAAGGAAGAAGCTGAGGAGATCAAGGCTAAGCTTGAAGCTGAAGGCGCTAAGGTTACCCTTAAATAATCAAACAAAAGAACAGGGACGCGGCCTTGGGCCGTGTCCTTTTTTGTCCTTTAAAGGGCCAAGATGCTGGACTAAGGGGACAAAGTACTCTATAATTCCCTTGAATGGAGAGAAAAATGACGGTAGACGGAGTAATATTCGATATAGACGGGACCATATGGGATGCCACAGATTCCGTTGTCCTGGGCTGGAACAGGGCTCTTGAAAAGACCGGGGACAGTTTTCGCATAGACAGGACGATCAACAGATATTTCGGAAAGACGGTAAATCAGATCTTTAAAGAGGTATTGCCGAAGGAATATTCTGAAGAACAGCGGAAGATCCTGGAGGATGCCATCTTTAAAAGCGAAGAAAATGCTCTTATGGAGTATGATCCTGTTATATATGACGGATTTATTCCCGTAATAAAGGAGCTCTATAAGAAGGTTCCCTTGTTTGTTGTAAGCAACTGCCAACCGGGTTATCTTGAGAATATGCTTAAGATAACAGGAGCAGAGCCCTATATAACTGATTATGCGGCACCCTCCCATACGGGACTGGATAAGCCGGGGAACATATCATATATAGCTGAAAAGCATCATTTGAAAAAAGGCGTATATGTAGGGGATACCGTAATGGACAAGGAAGCAACGGAGAAGGCGGGACTTATATTTATATGGGCTTCATACGGCTTCGGGAAAAATGTGGATTCTTCATATAATATAGAAAGTCTCTATGACCTTCCGGAACTTTTGGAAAAGATTTAAAGCAAGCATTTGTACGGTAACAGATCATGAAGGAAACAGAAAAGAAAAGCAAAAAAAGCCTGACGGCTCTCGGCATTTATATCGGGGTAGTAGCAATAGCCATAATCGCAGCTGTTATTATACTTATGGGGAGATTATCCTCATCAGGACAGGACTCATATATAAAGAAGGTAAATGCATACGGAAAGCTTCTTTCCGAAAACCGTATACCTGAGGGTCTTAAGGATTACAGAGAGCTCTTAAGAGATGCAAGGGATCTTGCGGGCTCGGAAAACAAAGAAGTCCTGAGTGCTATGGAAGAAAGGATAGATGAGGCATCAGCACAGATATTGGAAGATGTGGAAAGCAGAAAGAAGATGCTGGAGCTTCGATCCGAATACAGGGACAGATTTGATAAGCTTGTTATAACGGAAGAACTCAGGGAGACATTTGATAATGTGGAAGCTGAGCTTACAAATGCCATAAAGGCATATGATGCCAGCGGATACAGAGATATAAAGGATAAGCTTGAGGATCTGGAAACAAATCTTAAGTCAGCTAACTCGACTCTTCTCAGGTTAAGGAAGAATGACATAAGCAATATGGATCTGTCTCAGGCATCAGCCGTTGAGAAAGAGAGGATGGACGGCTACAGTGAAGAAGCGCAGAGCCTCGAGAATGAAGGCGAATATAAAGAGGCACTTGAGGTTTACGATACCTGGATGGAGCTGGCACGGGAGATATCCATAAGAGAGCCTGAAAGGGACGAATGATCTTTATAAAACAAAACAGATAAACAAAGGCGGAGAGATCCGCCTTTTATTTTTATTGCCTGAAAAATAATTGTTGACGAAAAAAAAGACTTGTGATAACATCTTATGATGCATTTAACATGGGTTTCTATGTTCTTTCGAAGGCTGAAAGGCCGTTTTTTCGGAAGATTTCAAATCTAAATAAGGGGTTAAGCGTATATGGATAGGATTAAACCGATAAAATCAGGCAAGAATACAAGAATGAGCTACGCAAGACAGCAGGAAGTTCTTGAGATGCCCAACCTTATCGAGGTACAGAAGGATTCCTACGAATGGTTTTTGACCAAAGGCTTAAGGGATGTATTCGACGATATCTCACCGATCGCAGATTACAGCGGCAACCTGAGTCTGGAATTCAAAGACTTTACATTATGCAGAGACGATGTGAAATACTCCATCGACGAATGCAAAAAAAGGGATGCGACTTACGCGGCCCCTCTCAAGGTAAGAGTTCGTCTTATAAATAAAGAGACAGAGGAGATCAAGGAACATGATATCTTCATGGGAGATCTTCCTCTTATGACTAAAACCGGCACCTTCGTTATAAACGGAGCAGAACGAGTTATCGTTTCTCAGCTGGTAAGATCACCCGGTATCTATTACGAGATAGGTCACGACAAACTGGGCAAGCAGCTTTTTATGTGCACAGTTATCCCCAACCGTGGAGCGTGGCTCGAATATGAGACTGATTCCAATGATGTCTTCAGCGTAAGAGTAGACAGGACCAGAAAGGTGCCTGTTACTGTATTCCTGCGCGCATTGGGTCTCGGATCCAATAAGGAGATCGTGGATGTTTTCGGGGAAGAGCCCAAGATAATGGCCAGCCTCGCCAAGGATACATCCGATAATTATCAGGACGGACTTCTGGAGCTTTATAAAAAAATAAGGCCCGGTGAACCTCTTTCAGTGGAGAGTGCCGAGTCTTTTATCCATGGGATGCTTTTTGATTCCAGAAGGTATGACCTTGCAAGAGTAGGCCGTTACAAATTTAATAAGAAGCTTCATCTCCGTTACCGTATAAGAGGCCATGTCTTCTCCAGAGATGTGGTGGACATGAGTACCGGAGAGATCCTGGCAAAGGCCGGCGATGTGGCAACAGAGGAAATGGGTATAGCTATTCAGGATGCAGCTGTTCCTTATATATATCTTCAGGCAGGGGAAAGGGAAGTCAAGGTGCTTTCCAACATGGCTGTTGATCTTACCCATTATGTTGATATAACTCCGGAAGAATCCGGAATAAACGAATATGTATATTATCCTGTTCTTGAGGAGATACTTAAGGAATTCTCTGAAGACAAGAAGGCTTTAAAGGCTGAGATCAAGCGCCGTTCAAGGGATCTTGTTCCCATGCACATAACAAGAGAGGATATCTTTGCATCCGTTAATTACAATATGCATGTTGAATACGGCATCGGCAGCAAGGATGATATAGATCATCTCGGAAACAGAAGGATAAGAGCCGTCGGCGAGCTTCTTCAGAACCAGTACAGGATAGGTCTTTCAAGGCTTGAAAGAGTAGTCAGGGAAAGAATGACGACTCAGGATATTGAAAGCATCACTCCTCAGTCCCTTATTAATATTAAGCCTGTTACGGCAGCAGTTAAGGAATTCTTCGGAAGCTCCCAGCTTTCACAGTTCATGGATCAGAATAATCCGCTGTCGGAGCTTACACATAAGAGAAGACTGTCTGCTCTCGGTCCCGGAGGTCTTTCCAGAGATCGTGCCGGATTTGAGGTAAGAGACGTTCATTATACTCATTACGGACGTATGTGCCCCATAGAGACTCCTGAAGGACCAAACATCGGTCTTATTAACTCTCTGGCATCATATGCCAGGATAAATCATTACGGATTCGTAGAGGCTCCGTACAGGATAGTTGATAAATCCGACCCCGAAAATCCCGTGGTAACGGAAGAGGTTATTTATCTTCCTGCAGACGAGGAAGACAGATATAAGGTGGCACAGGCAAACGAACCCCTTGACGAGAAGGGTCATTTTATAAACAACAATGTATCAGGACGTTTCAAAGAGGATACATCACAGTTCCCCAGAACGGAGATCGATCTTATGGACGTATCTCCCAAGATGGTATTCTCTGTTGCAACAGCCATGATACCTTTCCTTCAGAACGATGATGCCAACCGTGCTCTTATGGGTTCCAACATGCAGAGACAGGCCGTTCCTCTTATGGTAACGGAAGCGCCTGTTGTGGGTACCGGTATGGAGCCCAAGGCAGCAGTGGATTCTGGTGTCTGTGTCGTTGCGGAAAACGACGGTGTCGTAGAGGAAGCTACTGCTACTAATATAATAGTTCAGACATCAAAGGGAACGAAGGATATATATACACTTTCAAAGTTCCTCGGCTCAAACCAGGGTGCCTGCTATAACCAAAGGCCCATTGTTTATAAAGGGGACAAGGTAAAGAAGGGAGACGTTCTTGCAGACGGACCTTCAACCTCCAACGGAGAGCTGGCTCTCGGAAAGAACCCCCTTATAGGATTTATGACCTGGGAAGGCTACAACTACGAGGATGCAGTACTCCTCAGCGAGAGACTTGTATCAGAGGATATATATACATCCATACACATTGCCGAGTACGAGGCAGAAGCCAGAGATACGAAGCTTGGTCCCGAAGAGATAACGAGAGATGTTCCCGGCGTGGGAGATGATGCATTAAAGAATCTTGATGATAGAGGCATCATCCGCGTGGGAGCAGAAGTAAGGGCCGGTGATATCCTTGTGGGCAAGGTTACTCCCAAGGGTGAAACGGAGCTTACTCCCGAAGAAAGACTTCTTCGTGCGATCTTCGGTGAGAAGGCAAGAGAAGTAAGGGATACATCCCTTAAGGTGCCTCACGGAGAGTATGGAATAATACTTGATACAAAGGTATTTACAAGAGAAAACGGCGACGAGCTCTCACCCGGAGTAAATCAGACCGTCAGAGTTTATATAGCGCAGAAGAGAAAGATCTCCGTGGGAGACAAGATGGCAGGCCGTCACGGAAACAAGGGCGTTGTTTCAAGAGTCCTGCCGGTAGAGGATATGCCTTATCTTCCCAACGGAAGACCCCTTGATATCGTACTTAATCCCCTTGGCGTTCCTTCCCGAATGAATATCGGACAGGTGCTTGAGGTCCATCTGGGACTGGCTGCCCAGATGCTCGGATTCAAGGTTGAGACCCCTGTATTCAACGGCGCCGATGAGAAAGAGATATTAAATACTCTTGAAATGGCCAACGATTATGTAAATGACGACTTCAAGGATTTTACCGATAAATGGAAGGACCGCATAAGTCCCGAAATGTATAAATACCTGAAGAATAATCTGGATCACAGAGAAGAGTGGAAGGGTGTTCCCGTTGACAGGACCGGAAAGGTCATGCTGAGAGACGGAAGGACCGGAGAGGAATTTGCAAATCCCGTAACCGTAGGATTTATGCATTACCTCAAGCTGCATCATCTTGTTGACGATAAGATACATGCAAGATCAACAGGCCCTTATTCCCTTGTTACACAGCAGCCTCTGGGCGGTAAGGCCCAGTTCGGAGGACAGAGATTCGGAGAAATGGAAGTTTGGGCCCTGGAAGCATACGGCGCAGCATATACGCTTCAGGAGATCCTTACCTTCAAATCCGATGATGTTACAGGACGTATAAAGGCATACGAGGCCATAATAAAAGGCGAAAACATCAACGAGCCGGGCATACCGGAATCATTCAAGGTGCTTCTCAAAGAGCTTCAGTCCCTTGCCCTTGATGTAAGAGTAATGGATGAAGATATGAAGGAAGTTCAGATCAGCGAGAGTACGGATTTCTTCGATCCTGCACTTCAGCACTTTATAGAAGATAATGATGTAAGCTACAACAGAGAGGATGAAAGCTTCGAGAATTACGGTTATTCACGCCATGATGATGTGCCTGCAGACGAGGAGAATCCTGTAGAGGATGATCTGGAAGCGGCTGAAGGCGAGGAAGAGATCATAGATATCGGAGATATGGATCTGGATCTTGACATGCTGCCTGACCTTAATTTTGAAGAACTTAATCTGGACGATGAAGACGAGAATTAAGGAAGATCAGACCTTAATTGTTCACAAATGAAAGGAGTACTTCATACATGCCTGATTACAATACATCCGATACATATCAACCCATGACATTCGATAAGATAAGGATAGGCCTGGCTTCACCCGAAAAGATAAGGGAATGGTCTCATGGAGAAGTTACAAAGCCCGAGACCATCAATTACAGGACCCTTAAGCCCGAAAGAGACGGTCTTTTCTGCGAAAAGATCTTCGGACCCAGCAAGGACTGGGAATGTCACTGCGGTAAATATAAAAAGATCAGATACAAAGGCGTAGTCTGCGACAGATGCGGCGTTGAGGTAACAAAATCCTCTGTCCGCCGTGAGAGGATGGGACATATTGAGCTTGCAGCCCCCGTATCACATATTTGGTACTTTAAGGGCATCCCCTCCAGGA
Organism: uncultured Eubacteriales bacterium; assembly: GCA_902797845.1. Taxonomy (GTDB): domain Bacteria; phylum Bacillota; class Clostridia; order Lachnospirales; family Lachnospiraceae; genus RUG14319. The sequence goes on from CADBUJ010000018.1 coordinate 46,672, forward strand.
TGCATCTTATGCTGGATATCTCTCCCAGGAATCTGGAAAAGGTACTTTATTTTGCTGCATATGTGGTTACAGATAAGGGCGATACCGGTCTTATGGAAAAGCAGGTGCTTTCCGATAAGGAATACAGGGAAGCCAGGGAAAAATACGGCGACAGCTTTAAGGCCGGAATGGGAGCAGAAGCCATTAAGGAGCTGCTTCTTAAGATAGATCTGGACAAGGACGCTGAGGAGCTCAGGGAAGAGCTTAAATCCGCGACCGGACAGAAGAAGGAAAAGATAATAAAGAGACTTGATGTAATAGAAGCTTTCCGTGCATCGGGAAACAAGCCCGAATGGATGGTAATGGATGTTATTCCCGTTATACCTCCGGACATAAGACCTATGGTGCAGCTGGACGGCGGAAGATTTGCCACATCAGATCTTAACGACCTTTACAGAAGGATAATAAACAGAAATAACAGACTTAAAAAGCTTATCGATCAGAATTCTCCCGACATCATCGTAAGAAACGAGAAAAGGATGCTTCAGGAGGCTGTAGATGCGCTTATAGATAACGGCAGAAGAGGAAGGCCTGTAACAGGACCCGGCAACCGTGCCCTTAAATCTCTTTCGGATATGCTTAAGGGAAAACAGGGAAGGTTCCGTCAGAATCTTCTGGGCAAGCGTGTGGATTATTCCGGACGTTCCGTTATCGTTATAGGCCCCGAGCTTAAGATATATCAGTGCGGACTTCCAAAGGAAATGGCCATAGAGCTCTTTAAGCCCTTCGTAATGAAGGAGCTTGTGCAGAACGGATCTGCTCACAATATCAAGTCTGCAAAGAAGATGGTGGAAAGACTTCAGCCTGAAGTTTGGGATATCCTTGAGCATGTTATTACAGAGCATCCTGTAATGCTTAACCGTGCGCCTACACTTCACAGACTGGGTATCCAGGCATTCGAGCCGATACTCGTCGAGGGCAGAGCCATCAAGCTCCACCCGCTGGTTTGTACCGCCTTCAACGCCGACTTCGACGGCGACCAGATGGCCGTGCATCTTCCTATCTCCGCTGAGGCTCAGGCTGAGGCGAGATTCCTGATGCTCGCCGCCAATAACCTCCTGAAGCCCTCCGACGGAAGCCCTGTTGCCGTTCCTTCGCAGGATATGCTGCTGGGTTCCTACTACCTCACGCTGGAGAGACCCGGCGAAAAGGGCGAGGGCAAGGTGTTCAGAGACGTTAACGAGGCTCTGATGGCATATGACCAGCACGAGGTTTCTCTGCAGGCTGCCATCAAGGTAAGGATCACCAAGCAGATCGGCGACAGACAGGTGTCGAAGATCATCGACGCTACTGTCGGCAGACTTATCTTCAACGAGTTCATTCCCCAGGATCTCGGCTATGTTGACAGAACCAACAGCGAGAAGCAGTTTGATCTTGAGATCGGCTTCCTCATCAAGAAGAAGGAAATGTCCGACCTTATCCAGCGCTGCATCCAGCAGCACGGCACCACCACCACCTCTGAGGTGCTGGACAAGATCAAGGCTATGGGCTACAAGTATTCTACCAAGTCGGGTATCACCGTTGCGGTATGCGACGCAGTTATCCCCGAGGCGAAGAAGGATATCCTCGCCGAGGCTGACGCTCTCGTTGACAAGGTTGACCGTCAGTACAAGAGAGGTTATATCTCCAGAAGCGAAAAATCCAAGAAATTCATCGAGATCTGGAACAGCGCTACCGATAAGGTAACCGATGCCCTGAAGGCTTCGCAGGATTTCTACAATCCTATCAATATGATGGCCGATTCCGGTGCCCGTGGTTCTATCAACCAGATCAGACAGCTGGCAGGTATGCGCGGACTTATCGCCAATACCTCCGGTCAGACCATCGAGATGCCTATCAGAGCCAACTACCGTGAAGGTCTTAACGTTCTGGAATACTTTATCGCATCCCGTGGTGCCCGTAAGGGTCTGGCCGATACCGCTCTGCGTACCGCCGACTCGGGTTACCTTACCAGACGTCTCGTAGACGTTTCGCAGGACGTTATCATCCACGAGGACGACTGCGGCACTCACGACGGTATCGACGTATTCGAGATCGTCAGCGGAAGAGTTCTTGAAAGCATAGCAGACCGTCTTGTAGGACGTTACCTCTGCGAGGATTTCAAGGATCCCAAGACCGGCGAGCTCATTATGTCCCATTATAAGCTGATGAACATTAAGGATGCCGAGAGGGTCGAGAAGGCTCTCCATGAGCAGGGCAAGGACCGCATCAAGATCCGCTCCGTTCTTCAGTGCAAGGCCAAGCACGGCGTTTGCGCCAAGTGCTACGGCTCCAACCTCGCAAACGGCAATAAGGTACAGGTCGGCGAGGCTGTCGGCGTAATCGCTGCACAGTCCATCGGTGAGCCCGGTACACAGCTGACAATGAGAACCTTCCACACGGGCGGTATCGCTTCCGCGGAGGATATCACTCAGGGTCTGCCGCGAGTTGAAGAGCTCTTCGAGAGCAGACGTCCCAAGGGCGCTGCGACCATCTCCCGCATCGCAGGCGAGGTCCGCATCACCGAGACCAAGAAGACCAGACAGCTCTCCGTTACAAGCACGGATGTCAACAATCCCGAGCAGGAGACCTATCTTATCCCCTACGGCGACAAGATCATCGTTTCCGAGGGTCAGGTCGTTGCGGCTGGTCAGCCTCTTACCGACGGCTCGATCTATCCCGCAGACATTCTTGCGGTAAACGGCCCCGAGGCAGTTCAGAACTATATCATCACCGAGGTACAGAAGGTTTACCGTCTGCAGGGTGTTGATATCAACGACAAGCATATCGAAGTAATCGTCCGTCAGATGATGAAGAAGGAAAAGATCGAAGATTCCGGCTCGAGCTTTCTGCTCCCCGGCTCGCTGGTCGACAAGCACGAGGTCGTTTCCATCAACGAGGAGATTCAGCAGCAGATCGATGCAGGCGACATCAACGCCAAGCTGGTCAAGACCATCCCCGTGCTCCAGGGTATTTCGAAGGCTTCGAGCTACTCCGATTCCTTCCTCTCAGCTGCATCCTTCCAGGAGACCACAAAGGCTCTTACCGACGCCGCTATCAAGGGCAAGGAGGACAGGCTGATGGGTCTGAAGGAGAACGTTATCATCGGTAAGCTCATCCCCGCCGGAACAGGTATGGAGGTCTACAACAACGTCCAGATCGCCAAGGCTGATAATCCTCACTCCGGTTCCGACAGCATGCATTTCTAAAAATATTTTTTCAGAGCCGACGCTTCTGCGCCGGCTCTGTTTGTTGTTGACATTTTTCCGAAATGAAAGTATAATAGTATTCAGATACTGCATTAAGGAGAAGTATATGATATTCCTGTTTTTGCTGCCCGGGTATCTGCTGCTCAACCTCTATGTTTCGGTCAGGCTGCTGTACTGGTTCAAAAGCCTCTGGACAAGGTTCGGGAGCAGGGTCTTTTCGGGCTTTATAATAGCCGTTTATTTCGCGGTGGCTTATTCGCCCATACTTGCGTTCATACTGCCGAGGAGCGGCTTTGCCATACTTGTGCGGCGGCTTTCCACCTATTGGATGGGCGTGCTGCTTTATTCAATGATGGCTCTGCTCGCCGCAGAGCTGATACGTTTCTTCTGCCGCAGGACGCGCCTGCGTGAGACGCCGCTGTTTTCAAGGCTGGGGATGATCTCCGTCGGGGGGACAGTGCTGGTGGCGGCGGGGCTTATCTGCACCTACGGCGCCCTCCACGCCAGAACTGTCAAAACCACCGAGTATTCCGTTACGGTAAACAAGCAGGTGGAGGGGACGGATGAACTGAAGGTCGTCCTGATCGCCGACACTCACTTAGGCTACGCCATAGGCAGAGACCACATTGTGCAGACGGTGGATAAGATCAATGCCTGCAAGCCTGATATCGTGATCTTCGCGGGAGACATTTTCGACAACTCCACCGCAGGGCTTGACTACCCCGACGAGATTGCCGCCGCCTTCCGCAGGATAAACGCAAAGTACGGCGTCTGGGCGACCTACGGCAACCACGACATCGACGAGCAGATACTTATGGGCTTTACCTTCAACTGGGGCGGCAGTCCTCCCAATGACAGCCGTATGCGCGAATTCTGCGATAAGGCGGGGATACATCTCCTCTGCGACGAGAGCACCCTCATAGACGGGAAATTTTACCTCGTCGGCAGGCGCGACCGCGACAAGCCCGGCAGCTCCGACGGCAGCAGAATGACTCCCGCAGAGCTTACCGAGGGTCTGGACAAGTCGAAACCGGTGTTCTTCATCGCTCACGAGCCGGATGAGCTCTCCGAGACCGCCGCCGCAGGCGCAGACATTGATTTCTCGGGTCACACCCACGACGGCCAGCTTTTCCCGCTGACAGTGGTGACTGACTTTATGTGGGAGAACTCCTACGGCGTCCTCAACAGATACGGGATGTATTCCATCGTGACCTCGGGCGTCGGGGTCTTCGGGCCGTTTATGCGAGTCGGAACAGATGCGGAAATCTGTGACATTACCGTTCGGTTCGGGTAAAAATCATTACAGATTTTGCGATTTTCGTATTTTTCTATTGCATTTTAGGATGAAAAGTAGTATAATTATATGGTAAATTTTATAGATCGGGAAGGAACTGTCAGATGAGCAAGGGAAAAATCGGCTTTGACAATGACAAATATCTGAAAATGCAGTCGGAGCATATCCGCGAGAGGATACACAGCTTCGGCGGGAAGCTCTATCTTGAATTCGGAGGCAAGCTCTACGACGACTATCACGCTTCGAGAGTCCTGCCGGGCTTCAAGCCCGACTCCAAGCTGCAGATGCTGCTTCAGCTCAAGGATGAGGCTGAGATAGTTATCGTTATCAATGCCGGAGATATCGAAAAGAACAAGATCAGAGGCGACCTCGGCATAACCTATGATGTCGATGTCATCAGACTTTATAACGTGTTTACCAAGATAGGGCTCTATGTGAGCTCGGTGGTGCTGACGCAGTACGAGGGTCAGCGCTCGGCGGATGCCTTCAGAAAGCGTCTCGAGGCGCTGGGCATCAGAGTCTACAATCACTACCCCATAAACGGCTACCCCTCAAATCTGGAGCTCATTATGAGCGACGAGGGCTACGGCAAGAACGATTATATCGAGACCACCCGCAGGCTGGTGGTAATAACCGCCCCCGGCCCCGGAAGCGGAAAGATGGCGACCTGTCTCTCCCAGCTCTACCACGAAAACAAGCGGGGCATTGATGCGGGCTATGCGAAATTCGAGACCTTCCCCATCTGGAACCTCCCCCTGAGGCATCCCGTCAACCTCGCCTACGAGGCAGCGACCTCAGATTTAAACGACGTCAATATGATAGACCCCTATCACCTCGACGCCTACGGCAAGACCACCGTCAACTACAACCGCGATGTTGAGATATTCCCCGTCCTCAACGCGATGTTCGAGAGGATATTCGGCAAGTCGCCCTACAAGTCCCCGACGGATATGGGCGTCAATATGGCAGGCAACTGCATAGTGGATGACGACGCTGTCTGCGAGGCGGCAAGGGAAGAGATAATCAGAAGATATTACGTTGCGCTCTGCGGCAGGAAGAAGGGCAAGACCTCCGACGACGAGATCTACAAGCTGGAGCTGCTGATGAATCAGGCGGGCGTTACGACAGCGGACAGAAAATGCGTTGCTGCCGCCCTTGAACGCGAGCAGCAGACAGGTGCTCCCGCCGCTGCCATGGAGCTCCCCGACGGAACGATAATCACGGGCAAGACCTCAAATCTGCTGGGCGCGGTATCGGCGCTGCTGCTCAACGCTCTCAAGCATTTTGGCGGCATCGATGACGAGGTGCTGATGATGTCCCCCGAGGTCATCGAGCCGATACAGGATCTCAAGATCAATCATTTCGGCAGCAGCAACCCCTGTCTCCACACCGACGAGACACTGATAGCTCTTGCTATCTGCGCCACCACCGATCCCAACGCCAAGAAGGCGGTGGATCAGCTGGAAAAGCTCCGCGGCTGCGAGGTACACTCGACTGTTATCCTCTCCGCCGTTGACGAGAGAACATTCAAGCGCCTCGGCGTGAACCTGACCTGCGAACCAAAATTCAGTTAAAAAAACACGGCTCTGTCTCCCGAAATGGGGGACAGAGCCGTGTTTTTATTTTTCGTTTTTCTTTTCCTTATGTTCCCTCTGAGAGAAGATGCAGCCGCAGTAGTCCTGCCTGTAAAGGCCGTACTGCTTCGAGAGCTCGACGGAGCGCTTGTAGCCCTCGCGTTTTTTGAAGTCGGCGGGCAGCGCCGAGACGCTGTATATCTCCCCCAGCTCCGAGGCTATCTCGTTGAGCTTGGGGGCGTTTTTGTAGGGGGAGATGGAGAGGGTGGTCGTGAAATAATCGAAGCCCTGCTCCTTCGCCAGCGCGGCGGTTTTTTCGAGACGCAGGCGGTAGCAGGCAAAGCAGCGCTCGCCGCCCTCGGGGATGTGTTCCAGACCCTTTACCGCGTCGTAAAACTCATTCGGGTCGTAGTCACCAACGATAAGCGAGACTGGGTGCTTGGTGGGGAGCTCGGAGATCAGATGCTTCTGCTCCGCGACGCGCCGCTTGAACTCCTCGGCGGGGTGGATGTTGGGATTGTAGTAAAAGACGGTTATCTCAAAATACTGAGAGAGATATTCCAGAGTATAGGAGGAGCAGGGGGCGCAGCAGCTGTGAAGCAGCAGGCGGGGGACTCTCCCCTCTGCCTGAAGGCGCTCGATCTCACGATCCAGCAGCAGCTGATAGTTTACCTTTTGCATTATTCCTTCTCCTTTCTGCTGCCGATGCCCAGCAGCACGATGGCGGCGAGTATCAGCGCGATGCCCGTCAGCTTGAGGATGCCCGCGCTTTCACCGAAGAACACGATGCCTATGACGGCGCCCACCATCGGCTCCACCGCCACGAGTATGGCGGCCTTGCCCGACTCCATCCCCGAGAGGCCCTTGGTGTAGAGAAAATAGGGCAGGACGGTGCAGACGATGCCGATACCGAGACACCACAGTATCAGCGAGGGCTTCGCCGCGGCGGCGCTGACCGTCCCCACGGGGTCGCCCACGGCGAGGGAGCCGATAAGTCCGAAAATGAATGTCCAGACGGTGACGGTCACGCTGCTGTACCGTTTCAGCGCGACACGCCCGAATATTGTGTAGAGCCCGTAGAAAAGCCCCGAAGCGAGACCCGTCATAAGGGTAAAGGGGGTCAGCCCCGAGGAGCCCGAGAGCCCCGCCACGAGTACGCAGCCCCCGAAGGTCATGGCAAGAGCCAGCAGCTTGCGGAGGGTGAAGCTCTCCTTGAAGAACACCCGCGAGAGCAGCATTATGAACACGGGAGAGGTGTAGAGCAGCACCACCGCAACGGACGCCTGAGCGTGTATCATCGTGTAGAAATAGCAGATGTTGAACAGCACCACGCTGACTATCCCCGTACCGATGAACAGCCAGATGTCCCGCAGACGGATCTTAAGGCTGCTGCGGTCTTTTATTGCGGCGGCAAGGGCGAATGTGGGTGCCGCGACCTCCATCCTGACGAGGGAGATGTTCATAGCGGTCATCCCGCCCGCCGAGAGCTTTTTAATAAAAACGCTGATAACTCCCCACAGCACACCTGCCGCAATTACCGAGAGCACAGCTCTGTTTTGCTTCATTTTTATCACCAAAGGCTATTGTAGCATTTTTTTGTGAATAATTCAAGAGGGGAAAAGTCTTTTGGGCGGACTTGAACGGGGGAGATATTTGTGGTATAATAATACTGTGAAACAACTGCCGTCAGGAGGCGAGAAAATTGCAGATAACCGAAAACGAGAACCCGCGTCTGCCCTATCTGCGGGACAAGACCTCAAAGCTCACATCCTCTCCCGGGTGCTATATAATGAAGGACAGGTCGGGGAAGATAATCTATATCGGCAAGGCGAAGAACCTGAAAAACCGCGTAAGCTCCTATTTCCGCCCCTGGCAGGATCATCTGCCCAAGGTCTATAAGATGGTCTCCCACGTTAATGACTACGATTTCATCGTCACCGACACCGAGTTCGAGGCGCTGGTGCTGGAATGCTCGCTCATCAAGCAGTACACCCCGAAATACAACATCCTGCTGAAGGACGACAAGGGCTACAGCTATATCCGCATTACCGATGAGCCCTACCCGAGGATACAGGCAGTGCTCCAGAAGGAGGACGACGGCGCTGTGTATATCGGCCCCTACACCAGCTCCTATGCCGTCAGGCAGGCGGTGGAGGAAGCCAACAGGGTCTTTCAGCTGCCTACCTGCCAGAGGCGGTTCCCTCAGGATTTCCGTAAGGAGCGCCCCTGCCTCAACCATCACATCAAGAAGTGTATGGGAGTCTGCACGGGGAGATTTTCCGAGGAGGAATACAACGGCATCGTCCGTCAGGCGATAGACTATATAAAGGGCGGCTCGCAGCAGTCGGTGGAAAGGCTGACGGAGGAGATGAATGCCGCCGCCGAGGAGCTGGATTTCGAGCTCGCCGCCAAGCTCCGCGACCGCATCAATGCCATAAAAAAAGCCGCCGACGATCAGAAGATCATCGACGACTCAATGAAGGATTCGGATATAATCGCCGTTTCGCAGGATTCCGAGAAGGCCTGCGCCAGCGTCATAATGTACCGCGGGGGGAGACTGTTCGACAAGGCGGATTTCTTCCTCGGAGAGAAGGACGACCGCTCCGCCATGCGCGAGAGCTTCATCACGGGGTACTATTCCGTCCGGGAATTCGTGCCGAAGGAGATACTCCTTGACGAGGAGATCGAGAACGCTCCGCTGCTGGAGCAGTGGCTGCGGGAAAAGTCGGGGCACGCCGTTCATATCTCCGTCCCGCAGAGAGGGCATCTGCTGCGCCTGACGACCCTTGCCAAGAGCAACGCTTCGGAGTATCTGTCGGTGAAGGTGGGCAGATCGGGGCGGGAGATCGCCGCTCTGGACGAGCTTGCCAAGGCGCTGGGGCTGGAAAAACCGCCGCGGTTCATCGAGTGCTACGACATCTCCAACCTTGCCTCGTCGGATATGGTGGCGGGGATGGTGGTCTACGAGAACGGCAAGCCCTGCAAAAAATTCTACAAGCGCTTCTCCATCAAGACCGTCGCCGAGCAGAACGACTACGCCTGCATGGCTGAGGTGCTGCAAAGGCGTTTCAACAACTACTTTGAAAAGACCGACGAGGGCTTTTCGACCCTGCCAGACCTCATCCTGCTGGACGGCGGTCAGGGGCATGTTAACGTGATAACCCCGCTGGTCAGAGGAATGGGGATAAACGTTCCCATCTTCGGTCTTGTCAAGGACTCAAAGCACCGCACCCGCGCCGTCGCCACGGGCGGGGGAGAGATAAGCCTTTCCCGCAGCAGGGCGGCATTCGATCTGGTCACCGCGATCCAGGACGAGGTCCACCGCTACGCCATAACCTATCAGGCGAAGAAGCACAAAAAGAGCTCCTATCAGCTGGAGCTGACCTCGGTAAAGGGCATCGGCGAGAAGAAGGCGGTCAAGCTGATGACCGAGTTCAAGACCAAGGACAACCTGAAAAAAGCCACCGTCGAGCAGCTCATGCAGACGGCAGGCATCAGCAAAGAGACCGCAGAACAGCTCTATGCAGTCATCCATGAACTTTAAGGCAACACCGCACAACCCGCGGCTAACGCCTCTGCACGTCATCTGCTTGCATATTTTCCGTCATAATTACCGACGTCATCAAAG
>CADBUJ010000019.1 GCA_902797845.1 uncultured Eubacteriales bacterium
GAAAAGGGTGTTGAGGTCTTATATATTTCAGGAGAGGAATCCAAAGATCAGATAAAGATCAGGGCCGACAGGCTCGGACCCTTCAGCAGCGACATGATGATCTACTGCGAAACGGATCTTTCATCCATCGAGGAGACGATCAGAGAATTATCTCCGAAAGTTGTAGTCATAGATTCGATCCAGACTATGTATTCCGAAAATACGGATTCGGCACCCGGCAGTGTATCTCAGGTCAGAGAAGGGACTGCCGTACTCATGAGGATAGCAAAGAGCATGGGATGTGCCGTATTTATCGTAGGGCACGTCACTAAGGAAGGCGTTATAGCCGGTCCCAGGATGCTGGAGCACATGGTCGATGCAAGCCTCTATTTTGAGGGAGACAGATTTGCTTCTTACAGGATTCTTCGTGCCGTAAAAAACAGGTTCGGAGCCACAAACGAAATGGGCATATTCGAAATGCGTGATGCCGGTCTTTTTCAGGTGCTTAACCCTACGGAGTATCTGCTTACGGGGAAACCCGAAGGCACTCCCGGATCAGTTATAACATGCGCCATGGAAGGCACCCGGCCCATGATGATCGAAATTCAGGCTCTTCTGGCTAAGACCAATTATGCTTACCCTAAAAGGACAGCAGCGGGCATGGATTTTTCCAGGGTCAATATCCTTTCGGCAGTCATGGAAAAAAGGATGGGCATAAACCTATACGATTTTGACATATATATAAACATTGCCGGCGGGCTTAAGCTGAGAGAGCCGGCTATGGATCTTGCCATAGTAGCAGCCATACTGTCCAGTTATAAAAATATCCCTGTTTCAGATAAGACGGTCATTCTCGGAGAAGTAGGTCTTGCAGGTGAGGTCCGGGCGGTAAATATGATCGAAAGAAGAATACAGGAAGCATCTAAACTTGGGTTTGAGAATTGCGTGATCCCCAAAAGCTCCTTAAAAGAAGCATCAAGAGTTAAGGACATCGATCTTATACCGGTCAAGTCGGTGGGAGATCTGATCAAGGTGCTTGGGTAAAATCCTTGACACATACATGATCGAATGATAAGATAATCCCTGCAGTTTTAAGAATAGGGGTGTAGTTCATCGGTAGAATAAGAGTCTCCAAAACTCCAGAGGGAGGTTCGATTCCTTCCACCCCTGCTTACCGGAACCCCTGTGGTTCCGGTTTTTTTATTTATAAATTTCCAAATATCACAGGAGATATAAAAATGAAAGTGCTCGTTACGGGAGGAGCCGGATATATAGGATCCCATACGGTAAGAAGGCTTCTTGAGGAAGGCCACGAGGTCGTGGTAATAGACAATCTTGAAAAGGGTCATAGGACATCACTTGATCAGGGTGTCAATTTCTATAAGGGAGACATAAGAGACAGCGCATTCCTCAACACGGTGCTGGACAAGGAATCCGGGATCGAGGGATGTATCCACTTTGCTGCTTATTCCCAGGTGGGTGAGAGCATGGAGAAGCCTATAAAATACTATGACAATAATGTCTCCGGATCTGTTAATCTGATCAAATTTCTCCTTCTTCACGGAATAAAAAAGATAGTATTCTCATCCACTGCAGCCGTTTACGGTGAGCCTGAAGAGATACCCATAAAAGAGAATTCAGCTGTTTGTCCCGTAAATACCTACGGAGAGACGAAGCTTTCCGTAGAATCGCTTATCAGAAGATCAGGAAGTGCATATGGCTTCAAATATGTGATACTAAGATATTTTAATGCCTGCGGGGCGCATCCGAACGGTGACATAGGGGAGGACCATGATCCTGAAACGCATCTTATCCCTTTGGTATTAAAAGCGGCAGGAAGCAGAAAAAAAGATGTTACCATATTCGGAACCGATTATGATACGGAAGACGGTACATGTATAAGAGACTATATACATGTTATGGACCTTGCTGATGCTCATATAAAAGCCCTGTTATATCTTGCAAAAGGATCAAAAAGCCAGACCATAAATCTGGGACTGGGCAGAGGATTCTCTGTAAGAGAGATAATAGACAGTGCTAAGCGGGTGACGGGAAGAGATATAAAGGTCATAGAAGGAAAGAGAAGAAAAGGTGATCCGGCAGTCCTCGTTGCCAGCAACGAAAAGGCAAGGGAGATCCTGTCCTGGGAACCTTATTACACGGAAATAGACAGTATCATGGAAACTGCGTGGAAATGGCATAAGGGTCATCCGAAGGGATATAACGAAACAATCAAAGATTATTTGTCTAACTTTTTCTAATTGAGTATAATTAGATGGAGATATATGGAGACAAACGACACATATGAAGAAAAACCTTAAAACCTTTTTAAATATACTGTTCCTGCTTGCGCTTATAGCAGCAACCGCTTATTTTCTGCTAAAGGATCAGGAACTCTCAGGTATATTTTCGGCCATGGAAAAAGCGAAGCCTGTTTGGCTGCTTTTGGCTGTGGCTCTGGTGTTCGTCTTTGTCTGCAGCGAATCTGTCATAATAAATTATATGATGAAGCCTCTTAAAGAGAAGACAAGGCTTCGGACATGTATAAAATATTCCTTTGTGGGCTTCTTTTACAGCTGCATAACACCATCCGCATCCGGAGGACAGCCGATGCAGTTGTATTATATGGTCAAGGACGGTCTTTCGGCATCAGTAAGTACACTGGTCCTGATGGTAGTGACCATCGCATATAAGCTTGTGCTTGTTCTTACAAGCCTTATAGCTTTTATATTCTGCGGAGCACTTATTACAGACAGCCTGGGCAATGTGGTTTACATTCTTATTTACGGCATAGCGGCAAATATACTCTTTATTTCTGCCTTTGTGATCCTCATCCTAAAGCCGAATCTGGCAGAATGGCTGGCCGTAAAATGGACTTCTTTCCTGGCATTTCTGCATATAGTAAAGGATAAGGAAGCCAGGATAGAAAGAACAAAGAATTCCATGTCAAGCTACAGGGAAGGGGCCCAATATCTTCTTAAGCGGCCTATGATGTTCGTAAAGATATATCTCATAACATTTATACAGAGGATGGCTCTGTTTGCAGTAACATGGTGTGTCTACAGGTCATTTGGACTTACGGGCACCCATCTTTACGAAATACTTATATTGCAGACGATCATATCCTTAAGCGTGGATATGCTTCCTCTCCCGGGCGGAGTAGGAGCGTCAGAGGCATCATTTGTTGTTATGTTCAAAAAGATCTTCGGGGAGAGCCTTCTCTATCCGGGAATGCTTCTTTCCAGAGGGATAAGTTACTATTTTCTCGTGGCCGTAAGCGGAGTAGTTTCCATTGCAGCCCACATCATCAGTCAAAAAGGGGATAGGGTCAATTGATAGGTTTTTGGAATTATACCGTTATATTAACTTATGTAGGTCTGGCATCTTCTGTATTCGGAATGACAGCTGCTATGCAGCAGAGATATAAAACGGCCATATTCTGCCTTATGCTCAGCGGTCTTTGCGATATGTTTGACGGAAAGGTGGCAAGGCGCAAGACAGACAGAACACCTGATGAAAAGAAATTCGGGATTCAGATAGATTCTCTTTGTGATGTTGTATGCTTCGGTGTTTTCCCTGCGATAATAGGGTATTCTCTGGGTATACAAAGAGGCCTCGGTATCATATCCATGATCCTGTACGTTACAGCTGCAGTTGTACGACTGGGGTTCTTTAATGTTACTGAGGAATAGAGACAGGCGGAAACTGATGAAAACAGGAAATATTATCAGGGTCTGCCGGTCACTTCGGCTGCCATA
>CADBUJ010000020.1 GCA_902797845.1 uncultured Eubacteriales bacterium
ATTTCCTGTTACGGCTATGATCAGTATGTTTATCTCCCGATCATATATGCCGTTTCTTGAAAGAAATACGGATGATGCAAGCTTTATTTTCCGGATTTTCCTTTTATTGACCGCATCTTCCGCGTATCCGAAAGACGTATCCCTTCTGTATTTTACTTCGGAAAAGTATATTTTGTTATCCTTTTCGGATATGATATCTATTTCTCCGACCCTGGCAAAATAATTCCTTTCAAGTATCCTGTGTCCTTTTGAAACAAGGTATCTTGCTGCCTGTTCCTCGTATATATTCCCTTTTTCTTTGTTATTCAACAATATTCCCCACAAAGTTACCTATAAAGCTTCTTCTGTGTATGGGACATGGTCCGTATTCCTTAAGCGCTTTTATATGCTCAGCCGTTCCATAGCCTTTATTCTTTGCAAATCCGTACTCGGGATAAAGTACATCATAATCTGCCATCATCCTGTCCCTCGTAACTTTTGCAATGATGCTTGCCGCCGCTATGGACGCACTTTTGGCATCGCCCTTTATTATTTTTACCTGCTTTTCCTCCGGGAAAAAAGGTATGATGACCGCATCATTTAAAAAGATATCAGGTGATGCTCCAAGATCCATGACTGCATCTCTCATGGCTTCGTATGTTGCGTTAAGTATGTTTATCTGATCGATTCTGGAGGGATCGATGATACCTATACCGAAGAACAGTGCCTTATCCTTTATTTCTTCAAAAAGCATCTCTCTTTTCTTTTGGGAAAGCTTTTTAGAATCGTTCAGGTAAAGGATCTCCCGGTCTCTGTCAAGGACGACTGCTCCGGCCACAACAGGTCCTGCAAGAGGACCTCTTCCGGCCTCATCTATGCCTACGATAATATCTTTATCCTTATACATATCCTCGTAGGAGAACATGGCCTTAAGCCTTAATCTTTCTTCCGCCAGTTTAAGAGCCTTTTTTTCTTCTCTGATACTATTTATGGATTTATTATTTTCTTCAGACATCCATATCCTCCGGACATTCAAGGGTGATCCGTCCCAGTTTTCCGCTTCTCAGATCATCCAGGACCAGAAGCGCAGCTTTATCCGTATCTGTTTCTCCGCCTTTTTTGATGCAGTTTCTTGATATTGCGATCTTCTCAAGATACAGAAACGATGATGCAACTTCGTTATTGCCCTCTTCCAGGCTTTTCTTTATTATTCCTGTATCCTGATCATATCTTTTTCCCAGATTATCTTTGTAATTCTTATACAGATAGCTTATCAGATGACAGGAAAGCTCCGTTTTTTCAAGTATATCATCCTTGATAGCTCCTGTTATGGCCAGGTTGATTCCTACTTTTTCGTTGTCAAACTTTGGCCAAAGGATACCCGGCGTATCAAGGAGTTCCAGCTCTTTATCTATCTTTATCCATTGTTTGCCCTTTGTTACTCCCGGCTTATTTCCCGTCTTGGCGATCGCCTTTTTGGCAAAGGTATTGATAAAAGTGGATTTACCAGCATTAGGTATCCCTGCGACCATTGCTCTTACTGTGGTATTTATGTAACCTTTCTTTTTATCTCTTTCAATTTTTTCAGCCATTGAAGCTTTTATAACATCTTTTAAGGCATTTACGTCTTTGATGCTTCTTGCATCAAGAAGCAGTGCCTTTATTCCTTTTTCTTTGAAATAGAGCACCCATTCCTCCGATATGGAATCGTCTGCCATATCTGCTTTATTAAGAAGTACTATCCTCATCTTGCCCTTCGCGATCTCATCAAGGTCGGGATTGCGGCTGGAAAAAGGGATCCTGGCATCCAATATCTCTATGATCAGATCCACCAGCTTAATATCTTCCTCCATGGACCTTCTGGCTTTTGTCATATGTCCGGGGTACCATTGTATCTGCATCGTATCACCTGACTTTTCCTAATATATTTTTCTTTTTTACAGTTCCGAAAGCAGCTGTTCTGGAGTCTGTACTCTCGGAAGGAGAATCTCCCAGAAGGAAGTATTCCCCGTCAGGAATATGGAATTCTTCCGATGCCTGACCTCCGTCTGCAATAAAGATACCTTCAACAGGATAGTTAAGAGGTTCATCATTCATATAAATAATACCGTCCACTATCCTTATCCTTTCCCCTGAAAGACCTACCACTCTCCTGATATATATGCGGCTTTCATCTGATCCGCCGGGTCTGACTGCTACCAGATCAAATCTCTTTGGAGACGAGATCATATAGGACAGCTTATTAAGAGTAACCGTGTCGTTCATCAGGAATGTAGGTTCCATGGCAGGTTCATCCACCGGAAGTTCTTCTCTGAATGCTGTGGAAAACAAAAAGGCTGTCAAAACTGCCACAAGAGAAATAACAGTATATTTAATGACCTTTCCTGTCTTTTTCGGTATATGTATCTTTCTTAAGATCTTTTTGATCTTTCCTCTCAGTCTTACTCTTTTTGTCTTCATGACTTCTCCCGATAATTATAGGGTTATATGAAATAGGGAACAATTACAGTGTAATTGTTCCCTGTGTCTTATCTTAATGTTTCTTTAACCTTGGCTGCCTTACCGATCCTGTCTCTTAAGTAGTAAAGCTTAGCTCTTCTAACCTTACCTCTTCTAACCACTTCGATGCTCTGAACGATGGGTGAATGAAGGGGCCATGTTTTCTCAACTCCAACACCGTTGGATTTTTTTCTTACGGTAAAAGTCTCTCTGGCTCCGCCGTTCTGTCTTTTAATAACAGTACCTTCGAATACCTGAGTTCTTTCCCTGTTTCCTTCTTTTACAAGAGCGGAAACTCTTACTGTGTCTCCCACATTAAACTGGGGGATCTCTGCCTTAAGCTGTGCAGCTTCTATGTTTTTAATAATATCGTTCATCTATATGAACCTCCCTTTATTTCAGATGTTCTTAATACGTCTGTAACAGAGGACCATCCTAATTTTGACAACAATTTACTCTAACATATAGAGTCTTTAAAATCAACATTTATTTATTATTACGGGACATATAAGCATCATAAAGATCAGGCCTTATCTCTTTTGTCCTCTCAAGGGACTTTTCAAGGCGCCACTTTGATATATTCTTATGATGCCCTGACAAAAGAACTTCAGGCACTTTCATTCCCATAAATACCTCAGGTCTTGTATATTGAGGATATTCCAGAAGACCTTCCGAGAATGATTCGTCGGCACCTGATTCCTCGTTTGTAAGTACTCCCGGTACCATCCTGGAGATGGCATCTATAAGTACCATGGCAGGCAGCTCTCCGCCTGTAAGTACATAATCGCCGATGGATATCCTGTCTGTGACTATCATATCAAGGATCCTTTCATCGACCCCTTCATAATGACCGCACAATATAACAAGATCTTTTTCCAAGGCCATTTCTTTTGCCATTGACTGATCAAAAGTCCTGCCCTGCGGAGTTACATAAACGACCCTTGTCCCTTCCAGAAGATCCTTTGATATATCCTTATAGCAGTCGTATATGGGTTCCGGCTTCATTACCATGCCTGCTCCGCCGCCGTATGGGTAATCATCCACATGATGATGCTTATCAGAAGAATAATCCCTGATATCAACAGCCTTTATATTTATGATCCCTTTTTCCGAAGCTCTTTTAATAATACTGGTATTAAGTCCGTATTCTATTTGATCCGGGAAAAGAGTAAGCACATAAAAATCCATATCAGTCCCTTAAACCCTTAAGAAGATGGACCAGTATCTCTTCCTTGTCCTCATCGATGTTAAGGATGCATTGATCTATTCCGGGTATGAGTATCTCTTCGCCTGTTTCTTCGTTTAAGACCTGATAAACATCATTTGCCCCTGTAATAAGAACATCCTTCAAAAGGCCCAGCGCCTCTCCCTCATCCGAAATAACTTTAAAGCCTAAAATATCCGCTATATAATGCTGACCCGGCTCCAGAGGGATGGCATCCTCTCTTTTTACCATTATGTCATAGCCTTTATATTTAAGTATCTCTTCCATGGAATCGATACCTTCAAAGGCCATAATAACAAACGGCGGCTGCATTTTTACTGATAAGACTCTTTTCTCAAAGCTGTCTTTATCGCTCATAAAGATAACGGAATCCAGGTCTTTGTATCTGTCCATATCCTGACTTGTGGGGAAAACCTTTGCTTCTCCCTTTATCCCGTGAGGCTTTGCCACAGCGCCGATCCTGAAAAACTGTTGTTTCATTCTATATCCAGAACCACATTTTTATTATCCTTAGTTCCTGCGGATTTAAGGACTGTTCTCATGGCTTTGGCTATCCTTCCCTGTTTTCCGATAACCTTTCCCATATCTCCGGGTGCAACGCTAAGAGTAAGTATCAATGTTCCGTTTTCTTCACGTTCGGTAACAGATACCTTATCAGGCTCATCCACCAGAGATCTGGCTATAAATTCGATCAATTCCTTCATTACTAAGCTCCTGATCAATCCTTTGTGATATTAGCTTCCTTAAAAAGCTTTGCCACTACGTCTGTAGGCTGAGCACCGTTGCTGAGCCATTTCTTTGCTGCTTCTTCGTTGATCTTTACATCCTTGGGCTCCGTAAGAGGATTAACATATCCGATCTCCTCTATAAACCTTCCGTTACGGGGTGATCTTGAATCAGCAACGATTATTCTGTAAAAGGGTGCTTTCTTCTGACCAACTCTTCTTAATCTGATCTTAACTGCCATTGTCTTGTTTCCTCCAAAATTTGATTTCTTTAATATATTTCAAAGCATGATGCTTTAAAAACCGAAAGGTAATTTGAATCCGCCTTTTTTCTTTTTACCGGAAAAGAGGCCGGACATCTGTTTCATTTGCTTTCTCATATTCTCAAAGCTTTTTACGAGTCTGTTGACATCAGAAATGTCAACTCCGGCTCCTTTTGCTATCCTCTGTTTTCTGGACATATCCATAAGACCCGGATTCGCTCTTTCTTCTTTTGTCATGGACAGGATAATATTTCTTGTTTTGGAAAGCTGGCTTTCATCTATATCATCTGCAGATATTTTTCCTCCCATGCCTCCCAGACCCGGGAGCATTGAAAGTATATCTTTTACGCCTCCCATTTTCTGTATCTGGTCCATGGAATCAAGATAATCGTCATATGTAAACTCAGCTCTTGTAAGCTTCTTGCTCAGAGCCTCCGCTTTCTCCTTGTCGATCTCCTGTTCTGCCTTTTCTATTAAAGTAAGAACATCACCCATGCCCAGGATCCTGGAAGCCATCCTGTCAGGATAAAACTGTTCCAGATCCGTAAGCTTTTCTCCGCCGCCGACATATAAAATGGGCTTTCCCGTAACATATCTTACGGAAAGTGCCGCACCGCCTCTGGTGTCTCCGTCAAGCTTCGTAACGATCACTCCCGTAAGCTCGAGCTGTTCATTAAAGCTCTTGGCGACATTTACGGCATCCTGACCGGTCATGGCATCTATTACAAGGATAATGTCATCAACTTCGACTGCTTCCTTTATGTCCTTAAGCTCCTGCATCATCTGATCGTCTATATGGAGCCTTCCTGCAGTATCGAGGATCAGTACATTATAATTATTTTCCTTTGCGTGCTTATAGCTTCCCTTGGCAATATCCACAGGCGAAAGCTTATCACCCATGGAAAAGACGGGCACTCCGACCTTTTCGCCGTTTACCATAAGCTGTTTTATGGCTGCGGGGCGATAAACATCACAGGCAACAAGGAGAGGCTCTTTCCCCTTCTTCTTTAACTGGGCTGCCAGCTTGGCACATGTAGTGGTCTTACCTGCGCCCTGAAGGCCTGCCATAAGGATGACTGTGATCTCGTTTCCGGGTCTTAAGTTTAATTCTGTTGTCTCGGAGCCCATCAGGGAGATCATTTCCTCATTGACGATCTTTATTACCTGCTGTCCGGGAGTCAGGCTTTCCATGACCTCCGAACCCTTGGCTCTTTCGGAAACTTCCCTGATAAACTCTTTAACGACCTTAAAATTAACATCAGCTTCCAGGAGGGCTATCTTGACCTCCTTCATTGCTGCTTTTATATCGTCTTCGGAAAGTTTTCCTTTGCCCCTGAGCCCTTTAAATATATTTTGAAGTTTTTCAGAAAGACTTTCGAATGCCATTTCTTCCCCTTCTAATAAATATCCGTGATCTTTTCAGCCAGTTCTTTTATTCTGTCATTATCGGAAATATCCAATATCTCTCTGGCCATTTCCCTGATCTCAAGGAATTTCTCCACAAGATGCAGTTTTTCTTCGTAATCAGAAAGCTTTTTGTCACATCTCTTTATGATGTTGAAAACAGCCTGCCTTGTGATGTTGTGCTGCTCTCCCAGTTCAGCCAGGGAAAGGTCGTTAAAGGTATAGTCCTCGTATATCTCCTTTTGATACCCGTTCAGCAGCTCTCCGTAAAAATCGAAAAGCAGGCTTTTATTCAAAAGATTGTCCATTCCTTGTGCTGACATAAAAAACACCTGCAAACTATAATTGGTTTACAGGTGATGATTTTATATAAATAATAAGCTTTTGTCAAGGAATTAATAGCTTTTTATGTTTTTTAAATATCAGGCATCTCTGTATGTACGCTTAAGCTTGTCAAGATATGCCTTCTGATCTGCGGATATACTCATTATGGCTTTTGATGATACCTGCAGGGCATCATTGTACTCCTTGACTATGGCAGCCACGGTCTCCTCTGTAAGGTCGTATGTTGCCATTATGTCTCTTATTTTTTTGTTGTCATTAAGGGCTTTGAGGCACAATATATAATTCTGCAGCTCACTGTTATCAACTCCGGATTCATATGCCTTTAAAAAAGCCTGACCTGCATTCTTAAAATCAAGCAGCCTTGTATATGCAACGCCCAGATCATGATATAAAGAAGCCTCGAATCCGTACGGCAGATCCTCGTTCATACCCTCGCCTTCTTCACGGTCTGACCTTATGTCCATATCCCTGATTGCCGATAGATATAAGGAAATGGCATCCCTGTAATGCTTGTAACGCAGAAGATTATCTGCTTTAGCCTTTTTCGATCTTATGGGATTCTGATGCTCCATAAGGTCTATGGTTTTAAGCAGATCTTCCATGTCCTTAGCCTCAAAAAGGACACATCTTGAAAGAAGAGTATTTATCAGACTCTTAAATGATGCCTCCTGAGCTTCGCTCTTTTTCAAGACCTTAGCCATGTTTCTTCTGCCCGTATATTTTGATATCCAATAATACAGTTCCTCATTGAAAAGGCTTCTGTCCAGAGCCTGAATATTTGATCGTATATAATAGCAAAGCTGCTCATATGTATATACTTTGGCCCGTGAATCCTTAAAATAATAAGGTGTCTCACCCGGCTGCTTTCTTATATACATAACTCGTCCTGATGTGGTGATGCTCTCCTTTACGTCTCCGTCTTCTGTATATACTTTCTTGTTCCAAGTCTTTCCGGAGGACTGTATGAAAATACCGAATCCCTTATCCTTAGCCTTAACGGACAATACTCTCGGAGAATCCATTTTAAATGATATATCGCAGACTCCCGAATAATCATTAAGGTTTGAAATGCCGTCAAGTCTGAATGATGTAAAGGTATCTTTATTATTTACGATATCTCTTATAAACAGCCATACGTTTTCTGTTTTATAGAGCATTATATCAAGCTCTTCGTCTACCGACGCCAAAGGCTGTCCTGTTTTGCAGACAGGATAATAAGCATACCCCTTTTCCGTATATACATAAACGGATATATCCTTTTTGCATACTGTATCAGAGAGAAGAATAAAACGGCTTCTCTCCATTTCGCCTGTTCTCAGATATGATGCAAGACAAGCACCTTTCGAGTAAAGATTTTGTCCTGCAAAAAGCCTGCTTCCGTTACATAATGATTTAATGGATTCCTTTTGCCATGGTGTGGAGAATCCTCTGCCTGACAGGTATACTGCAGACACATTGCCCGGTACGTTAAGATCTTTTACTATCTTCTTAAATGTCTCATCAAGCCATGTAAAATCCTTTATCTTATAATCATCAGGACCCATAAATGAGCTGAGATCCGTCTGTCTTATCTCTACTATTCTCGGATTGTATTTCCTTATGGAAAGAGCGTAATAATGAAGACCGTCTCTGTCATATTCGAAAAGTCCTGTTCCCCTTGTCCACAACTCTTCCTTTTGACAAAGGGCATATGATGCATAGCTTTCCGCGAAGCTTATGACTTCAACATCATCACGGTTTATCTTAAGCTCAGAGCATATATCCTTAAGATCTTCCGCCAAGGTACCGTTTTGATCCCTTAAGGCAAATGTTATCTTCCCCGGCTTCCCTTCCGGATAATATGCTTTTACTACTGACAGGAGTTTTACAAAGAATACCTTAAGAAGATCCCTTTTTCTGTACGCCGCACCGTTTGCCGTAATAAGATCCTCTGATGCATAATCCTTAGCAAAGCCTTTTATGATCGTTCTGTTATCAGCAATGGCTCTTTCGTGGGCTGCCTTGCCGAATAGCCAAGTGTCTTCGTCTCTAAGCTTGAACAGTTCGATCGGGATCTGATAATTCATATGATCATCAGCAGTACAAAGGGACTCAGCCTCTTTAGTTGAGGGGTTGAGACAACAAACCTGCGCTATATCATCTTCAAGAGATATTCCAATTGATAAAACCGGAAAGAGTGTTCCCATTAATATTGCTCCTGACCATGCATCTTAAAAAGCTTATTTGATATATTCTTAAGCTTTTCAAATTCAACTTCCCTTTCCTGAAGGGAAATAAGATCACCTTGTATGTAAAGGTCTGACATCTCGTCAATACGTTCAAAGGCATCAGATGCCTTATCATCGCCCGTTCCGCTTCCTTTTAATGTGTCATTCTCTGATAATACGGAATAATCATCTTTTGTGATCTTCGTATAATATCTTGCTTCTTCTCCGTAAAAAAGAGTGAATTTCTTAAGATAGATCCCGTTAAATACATTTTTCATATCTTCTGTGGTAAAGGTCTTTTCCTGCAAAAGATCTGAAGTATCATCTTCTATAATGTAACTGACAGAAACTTCTGCTCCCGGGTCTGTCTTTATCTCCACAAAATAGCCCTTTGTAAGCTCTTTGGGCAAAAGGAAGGATTCTTCAAACCTTTCGAAGAAAGGCAGGATTATGCCTCTTGCGGCAAATCCCTCTGCTTCCTTTACGACCCAATCAGGCATATTCTTGCCCTTTTCCGTCAAGGCATAATGTTTAAGAAGAGCGAGACCGCATATATCTCTGCACTCCTTCATATTAGGGAGTTCCATCTCAATATAGTCGAAAAGCTTCTGAGAAACCTTTTCCTCTTTAATAAGATATTTATATGAATAAAAAGACAGAAATGCCCTTACTATCCTTGTATCTGTTTTTCTCTTGTAATATGAATCAAATATCTCCTGTCCCTTATCCTGTGCATCTTCGGTAAAAAGGATATAGCAAAGTATCCTTTCTTCCAATGATGCCTCTTTTATCTCGAAATCCTTGCAGGCCTTCCATATTCTGTAGAGATCCTGAGTCCTTCCCATATAATATCGGCCCAGATATCTGAGGATCGTTTCATCGAAACGTCCTGCCGAGAAAACGTTATAGGCCATTTCCAGAAGATCGTCATCTTTCTTTTCTTCAATATCCCTGATCACTCTGGAGCACAGCCTCATCAGTCTCTTTTTGTCTATTCCTTCATAGCCATACTTAAGGCAGGCATCATAAGCATTATTATAGATACCTTTTTGTATATAATATTCGATGATATCGTTTCTTTCCTTGCTGTCAAAAAGATCTATATTAAGCTGCAGCAGGTACTTCTCTAAGGTCATTCCCTCGTAATTATCATAGTAATAATCAACCAGGTTCTTTAAAATAGACTTTTGATAATCGCTGCTTATGTGCGGAAGTTCCAGGACTCTCTTATAAATCTGTATGGATACATCATCAGTCTTTTGATATTTAAGGGCTTTTTCGCTTCTGTTAAGGAGAAGCCGCATATCGTCCGGATAAAGCTCCATACACCTTTTAAGAAGATCCGGATCATCAAAAACTGCCTTCACCTTAATAGGTACAGTTCCTGCAAAGCGGTTGTTCTTAACATCAACGGGCATAATGGTATGATCATCCATAAAAATATCAACATAAGCGATGCCGTTGTTTAAAGGATAATAATCCTCCCGTTCCAGATCGTTATGAGAAACAACGATGCCCTTTATATTATCATTTGTACATGTAACTTCATTTTTGAAGATAATACCGGGAAGAAACTTTGCCGTAGTTTCCGATATGTTCTCAGGAGACAGAAATTGCCTATAAAGAATGATCATAGGCTTTGAGATATAGCCCTCTTTAAGCATTTCCAAAGTAAATGCCTTTATTATCTCAAAGTATGTATTGTATATCTCGGAGTCCTTTGAAGTATTCTCTAAAACAAAGGAATAAAGGACAGCTCTTTTATTCTTGGGCAGTCTGTTATCGTAAGTAAAATATATAAGTACCTCTCTGGGTATTTCTTCTCTGCCCGTCTCCGGAACGGAATACATAAAATTCTCATAAAGACCCGTAAGCCTGATATTCCGGTCCACGGCATCCTTATAGTAATTATGGTCCTCCTCTTCTCTGCTTCCTGTTTTTATCAAAAGTGAGCATATGGTGGAGAGAAGCTCCGTTTCTCCTGTTCTTTTATACATGGCTTTAAGAGTATTAAGAAGGAACGGATCAGCTGTTTTAGATCCGGAGATCAAAGCTCCGAATCTGGAAAAAACATCTTTATTGATCCTGGCATTCTTAAGAGCCCAGTTCATTATCTGGGCCTCCAACTCTTCCGGATATTTCATGAGTCCGGGATCATCGCAGTATATTTCGTATGCAAAAAGATATATAAAAGGCGAGCATGCTCCGCCCTCAAAAGAATTGCGCAGAAGCATCAGCTTTCTCTCGCTGGTTATATGAGGATTGAGCTCAAGCACCATAAGAAGAAGCTTCCAGTCCCCGGGATTTCTGGAATAATAAGCTTCCACTCTCTCCAGGACATATTTGGTATAGCTTTCATCAGAATTAAGAACGGCAGTAAGATAAAGATAATAGCAATAGTCCTCCATGGAGTTCATGCGTATCTCTCTTCCGTTTAACTCCTTTATGGCCTCATTTGCATCGGAAAGCTCTCCTTTAAGGACCTTAAAATGTATCCTGAAGAGCTTTATTCTTATATTATCCGGAGACAATATCTCCAGTCCGCTGAGGGAGTTTTCCGTGTCTGCAAGCCATTTTAAACGGTCATATCTCCCTGTTCTGTATCTTATATATGAATCTGTGATCTGATGCAGGAACATCTTTTCAGATCGTACTTCTGCCAGATCTCTGTTCTTTTCTTCCTTTGAACAGATAACGGGAATATTGTAAATATCAAGATTTGTCCTAAGGGTTATGATGCCCTCTCCCCTGTCGCCGGAGATAAGGGACGGATCTGCTTCAAACTCAAGTTGATAATAACTGCCGAGAAAATCATCAGTGCAGATCACGGATCTTGAAGTTTTAAGAAAATTTCCTTCAGTGGAAACATATATGTTTTCGTAACCCCAGTCGCTCTTTTCCAGCAGAATCTTTCCGCCCATCTTTTCCCTGGCATCATTAAGGATCACAGGGTCCTCTGACACCTTGATCCTTACCGGCTTTTTCCTTTTGGCAAGGCACAGGAACTCCTCCATGGCCCTGCCTGAATCGGGGCTCAAAATGAGCATTTCGTAGTCTCTTAAGTATTTCTTATTCTTTAAAAATACATTAGGGAAAAGCGGCTCGCAGAATATCTTTAAGGCTTCGTTTCTGCTTATCTTTGCCAGATCCGCAAATTGATGAAGGCTGTTGATCCTTCCAATGGAAGTGTTGCAGTAAAGTCCCAGTATCTTAAATTCGAAGGGTATCTCTATATCACCGCCGTTGCTGATAAGATAGAAACAACCTGTGATCACCTGACCCTCATGGGTATTACGGGTGTCGCAGCTGTATCTTACATTACAGTTTTTCCCGGCTATGGAACCTTCTACCTTAACTCTTTTATCTGACGAGAATATAAAGGCCCTTATTTCCTGGAAATTTGAGCTTTTAACGGAAAAGAAACCCTCTATGGGCATAGCTCCTGAGCCCTGATCGGTTATCTTATCGTGAGAAACGACGATCTGGGGCTTTTCATATTCAAATATTCCCTTTGACAATAAGTTAATCTTTTCCTTCAACTAAGTGCTCCGCCTTAATCTCTGTATATGATGTCCCCTCTTCCTGGTCCGTTGGATATCATTCTTATGGGCACATTTATCTCTTTTTCCACAAATTCTATATAATTCCTGCAGTTTTCAGGAAGGCTTTCATAATCTTTTATGCCTCTTATATCTGTTCCCCATCCGGGAAGATATTCGTATACAGGCTTACATTTCTTGAGAACAGAAGTGGTGGGGAAATCCTTTATGATGTGTCCGTCCACTTCATACCCTATACAGACGGGAATGGTATCCAGATATCCAAGTACATCAAGAACAGTAAATGCAACTTCTGTTGCGCCCTGCATCTCGCATCCGTATCTTGCGGCAACCGTATCAAGCCAGCCCATTCTTCTGGGGCGTCCCGTAGTGGCCCCGAATTCTCCGCCGTCTCCGCCTCTTGTACGAAGTTCGTTGGCTTCATCGCCGAATATCTCGGAAACGAATTCTCCGGCTCCCACGGCGCTGGAATATGCCTTTACGACTGATATTACCTGCGTGATGCTTCCTGCAGGAACACCTGCTCCGATAGCACCGTATGCTGCAAGGGTCGAAGAAGATGTAACCATCGGATAAATTCCGAAATCAGGATCTTTAAGTGCCCCAAGCTGACCTTCAAGAAGCACGTTCCTGCCCTCTTTTAAGGCGTCACGAATGATCTTCTGAGTATCCGCAACGAAGGGCCTTATCATCTCCTTGTATTCCATAAGGGTTTTTATGATCTCTTCTTCTTCAAGAAGGGGTTTATTATAAAGATGCTTCAAAAGCACATTTTTTCTGATAATGATATTTCTGACCTTATTCCGAAGATCCTCTTCGTCTCCGTAAAGCTCCGATACCTGAATGCCGTATTTGGCATATTTATCAGAGTAAAAAGGCGCAATACCCGATTTAGTTGAGCCAAAGGAGCCTTTTCCAAGCCTTTCTTCCTCGTATGCATCCATAGCCCTGTGATAAGGCATAAGTACCTGAGCTCTGTCAGATATCTTTATTATGGGCTCCGGAACGCCCTTCTCCTTTAAGCTGTTAAGCTCCTTAATAAGATTCGGAATATCAAGAGCAACACCGTTGCCTATGACATTCGTTATATGGCTGTGAAATACCCCTGAAGGAAGGATATGAAGAGCAAATTTACCGTAATCGTTTACGATGGTATGTCCGGCATTGCTTCCCCCCTGGAATCTTACAACTATATCGGAATCGGAAGCCAGCATGTCTGTGATCTTTCCTTTACCTTCGTCTCCCCAACAGGCTCCCACTATCGCTTTTACCATTTCAAACTCCTTAAATCCATTTTTTAACGCACTAAAAACAGTGTTTATCCGGCTTTTTAAAGGTTGGTAAATGCCCTTAACAAAAAATAAAGCCGTGTATTAAACACGACTTTATTTTAAGTTAAATCCGCTTTATTGTAAATAGACAGGGCTTATTTGTCAGCCATTATCTGCTTTACAGCTGCTGTAATAAGGGGAACCACTTTATTAAGGTCTCCTACGATACCGTAATCTGCAACGTCAAATATAGGTGCTGTTTCATCTTTATTAACAGCTACAATAACATCTGACTCTTCCATACCGGCAACGTGCTGGATAGCTCCTGAAATACCGATCGCAAAATAGATCTTGGGACGAACGGTCTTTCCTGTCTGTCCTACCTGCATGTCTTTGGGCATCCATCCTGAATCGACAACTGCTCTGGAGCAGCTGATCTCTCCGCCAATGGCCTCTGCAAGATCCTTAAGGATCGCAAAATTCTCAGGGGAACCTACTCCACGGCCGCCGGATACAAGGATCTTAGCATCCTGAATATCAACTGCTTCGGAAACGTTCTTAACGATCTCAAGGATCTCAACATATCTTCTGTCAGGCTTGAAACCGGGATTGAATTCAACTACTTCAGCTTCAGCTCCCTTTACAGGTGTGATCTTCTGCATAACGCCGGGCCTTACAGTTGCCATCTGAGGACGATTGTCAGGACAAGCGATGGTTGCTATGGTATTTCCTCCGAATGCGGGACGAGTCATAAGCAGCTGGTTGTGCTTCTGCTCATCTTCCTTACCGGGAATGGGATTAAGAGGAAAATCACCTATCTCAAGCTGTGTACAGTCCGCAGTAAGACCTGTTGCAACTCTTGCGGAAACTGTAGGTCCGAGATCTCTTCCTATAGCTGTTGCGCCAATAAGGAAGATGTCAGGCTTAAATTCCTTTATAACTTCTGAAAGTGCATGCGCATAAGGCTCGGTCTTATAAACTTTAAGCTCGGGATCATCAACAACTATTACTCTGTCTGCGCCGTACTCTGCCAAAGGAGTTACAAGTTCTTTAACATCTGATCCTACAAGAACAGCTGTAACAGTTGTTCCAAGATCCTTTGCAAGATCCTTTGCCTTACCTATAAGCTCGAAAGAGATGTTGCCAAGCTCATTATCTACCTGCTGTGCGAAGACAAATACGCCTTTATATTCTTCTAAATTCATAATATCCACCTCTTCCTGATCATATGATATGCTTCTCGGTAAATTTGCCGATAAGCCAGTCTACTGCTTCCTGAGGATCCATATCCACTTTCTCGCCTACGCCCTTCTTAACCTTGTCAGAAGCCTTTGCGATCTTTGTAGGTGAACCTGCAAGACCTATGTTGGCATCATCAAGATCAGGAAGATCAGCCCTTCCCCAAACAGTGATCTCTGCATCAACTGCATCGATGATACCGCCGGGAGTCATGTAACGGGGCTCGTTAAGCTCAGCAAGAGCTGTAATAAGACAAGGCATGGATGTCTTGATCTTATGATATCTGTCCTCATACTGTCTCTGAACGATAACATCGTTTCCGTCTATCTCGACCTTTTCTGCATAAGAGATAACAGGAATCTGAAGATGCTCAGCTATCTGGGGACCAACCTGAGCCGTATCACCGTCTATAGCCTGACGACCTGTAAAGATGATGTCATAATCCAGTTTTTTAAGACCTGCAGCAATAGTTGAGGAGGTTGCCCATGTATCAGCTCCGCCCAGAACTCTGTCTGTAATAAGGATAGCCTTATCTGCGCCCATAGCCAGAGCTTCCCTTAAAACAGCTTCTGCCTTGGGAAGTCCCATGGTTATAACGGTTACTTCTGCATCCTGAGAATCCTTAATGCGAAGTGCTGCCTCAAGTCCGGCTTTGTCATCGGGATTCATGATGGCAAGCATGGCAGCTCTGTTAAGTGTTCCATCCGGATTGAAGGAAACTCCGCCTTTTGTATCCGGAACCTGTTTAATACAAACTACAATCTTTAACATAGCACCCTCCGTTATTTAAGTAATGCACCGGAAATGACCATACGCTGAACTTCGGAAGTTCCTTCGTAGATCTCGGTGATCTTGGCATCACGCATCATACGCTCAACATCATATTCTCTGATGTAGCCGTATCCGCCGTGTAACTGCACAGCCTCTGAGGTAACCTCTACAGCGATCTGGGAAGCATAAAGCTTAGCCTGAGCTGCTTCCACACTGTAGACCTTTTGTGTAGCCTTAGCCACAGCTGCCTTATACACGAGCATCTGAGCGGCCGCACATTTTGTAGCCATATCTGCCAGCTGGAACTGCGTGTTCTGGAATGCTGCAATAGCTCTTCCGAACTGCTTTCTTTCCTTAACATAATCCACTGTAAGATCAAGAGCACCTTCTGCCAGACCAAGTGCCTGAGCAGCGATACCGATACGGCCGCCGTCAAGAGTATGCATTGCTATATTAAAGCCTTTGCCCTTCTGTCCCAGCAGGTTTTCCTTGGGGATACGGCAATCGGTAAAGATAAGTTCGTATGTAGCAGATCCTCTGATACCCATCTTCTTTTCCTTAACACCGAAGGTGAAGCCTGGTGTATCTTTTTCAACTATAAATGCAGAGATCTCCTTAACAGGTCTTCCCTTTTTCTCTACGACACCTGTTACTGCGATGATGATATATACATCTGCATACTTGCCGTTTGTGATAAAGCATTTTGATCCGTTAAGTACCCACTCGTCACCGTCGAGAACTGCTTTTGTCTGCTGTCCCTGTGCGTCCGTGCCTGCGCCGGGCTCTGTAAGACCGAAAGCACCCAGCTTTCTTCCTGCAGCAAGGTCAGGGATATATTTCTGTTTTTGATCCTCTGTACCGTATGTAAGGATGGGATCGATACAAAGAGATGTATGTGCGGAAAGAGCAACTGCTGTAGTTCCGCATACCTTAGCGATCTCCTCTACTGCCGTAACATACATAAGAGGATCACCGCCCTGTCCGCCGTACTCTCTGGGAACAGGAATTCCCATAAAGCCGAACTTAGCCATTTTCTCTATGTTTTCAGCGGGGAATCTTTCTTCTTCGTCTATTTCCTGAGCCAAAGGCTTGATCTCGTTCTGTGCAAAATCTCTGAAGAGATCCACCGCCATTTGGTGTTTTACATCTAATGTAAAATCCATTATTACTTCCTCCTAAATCAGAATTATTTAGCTGTATAATCGTAGAAACCTACGCCTGTCTTTCTTCCCAGCTTGCCTGCTCTTACCATCTGGCGCATAAGACGGGAAGCTCTGTATTTGGAATCACATGTTTCCTCATAGAAAACGTCCATGATATGAAGACATGTATCAAGACCGATAAGATCTGCAAGAGCAAGGGGTCCCATAGGATGGTTACAGCCAAGCTTCATAGCCTTATCGATGTCTTCTACAGATGCAAGACCTTCTTCGTATACCATAGCTGCTTCGTTGATCATGGGGATAAGTATTCTGTTTACTACAAAACCGGGGCCTTCCTTAACTTCGATGGGGTCTTTGCCTATCTCAGCAGAAAGATCATAAACAGCCTTAAAGGTCTCGTCAGAAGTATCATATCCTCTTATAACCTCAACAAGCTTCATAACTGTTGCAGGATTGAAGAAATGCATTCCGATGAATTTATCCTTTCTTCCTACAGCACCTGCAAGAAGTGTGATAGAGATTGAAGATGTATTTGTTGCGAAGATGGTCTCAGGCTTACAGATCTCATCAAGCTCCTTGAATGTGGCAACCTTGATGTCCACGTTCTCGATAATAGCTTCGATAACAAGATCACAATCAGCTGCATCCTTAAGATCAGTTGTCCATGAAATAAGAGAAAGAAGGGATGTCTTGTCTTCTTCCGTTATCTTCTCTTTTGCGATCTGCTTGTCAAGAGCCTTCTCAAGCTTTGCCTTTGCTCCGTTTAAGATATCATCATTGATATCTCTGAAAACAACTTCGATACCTTTTTTTGCGAGTACCTGACCGATATCAAGACCCATCTGACCTGCACCGATGATAAACACTTTTTTCATTTTATATTCCTCCTTGAATAATCCCTTTGATCATTTATTCTTAAAGCCTTCCAGCTTTCTCTTCTCTACGAATGCAGTCATGGCATCCTTCTGATCCTCTGTTGCAAAGCAGATACCGAATGCTTCCGCTTCAAATGCGGTACCTGTTGTGATATCTGTCTGAAGACCTCTGTTTATACATGCCTTTGACTGTCTTACAGCTACCTGAGCATTTGCTGCTATGGCCTTAGCCATATTTACGGCTTCGTCCATAAGCTCTTCGGGCTCAACCACCTTGTTTACAAGACCGATGGCAAGAGCTTCATCTGCCTTGATGGTCCTTGCGGTAAGAATGAGTTCTTTTGCCTTTGCAGCTCCCACGATCCTGGGAAGACGCTGTGTGCCTCCGAATCCGGGTGTGATGCCGAGACCTACTTCAGGCTGACCGAATTTTGCCTTAGAGGAAGCGATCCTGATATCACAGGACATAGCAAGTTCATTTCCACCGCCAAGTGCAAATCCGTTAACAGCTGCGATGACCGGTTTAGGTGAGTTTTCGATCTTTAAAAATACCTGATTTCCGAACAGTCCGAAATCCTTTCCTTCTGCAGCGTTGAAATCCTTCATCTGAGAGATATCCGCCCCTGCAACAAAAGCCTTTTCTCCAGCACCTGTAATGATGATCACATATACCTCTTCATCCTTTATGAGAGCATCCATTGCATCATCGATATCTGCAAGGACCTGATCATTAAGTGCGTTAAGGGCTTCAGGCTTATTGATGGTCAAAGTCGCGATATTGTCTTTGATCTCTGTTAATACGTTTGACATTTTCCTTCTCCTTTTCTGTTAATTAATTAACACTTCGCGATATAAAAAAACTACCCTTAAAAGCATGTTAATTATAAGACAATCAAGACTTTAAGTAAACAGGTATTATTAGGTAATATTGTATTTTTCCCCTATTTTTTCACCCATTTTTACGATCGTCTCTATTCCCTTTTCGGTATTTGAGATTATATCGTCATCTATTTTAACTTTATCTCTTTGGAATATGAGGATAACAGTGGATCCTCCGAACCTGAAATAACCTTTTTCCATGCCTCTTTTTACGGATGCGGCCTGATGGAGATTTACGATCTTTCCTACCATCATGGCTCCAACTTCCATTTGTATCATGGTACCGAAGTTCTCAGTCCTGATAAAGGTATACTCCCTTGAATTTTCTGCATAGACATTAACTCTCTTGTCTGCATTGGGATTTACGGTATTAAATTTGCCGCTTATAGGATAATTGAAAGATTTAATGCCATCATCTATATATGAATAGCGATGATAGTCATCAACAGAAAGACGGATCATAACAAGCATTCCGCCTTTAAGATCCCGGGCGAGTTTTTTATTTCGAAGAAGAGATTCAAGCGTATACTTACGGCCCTTTACCGTAAACTTATCTCCATATCCTATGGGATATGCTGATATCTTTCCGTCACAGGGAGAACAAAGATCTCCGGGCACTTCGGAAAAAGGTCTTCTTCCTTCTTTTATTTCCCTTGCAAAAAAATCGTTGAAACTTTTATAGGATCTGTCTGCATATTCAGACATATCTATGTGGTTTGAATCAATAAAGGGTCTTATTGCCGCCTTCGAAACAGCCGTATCACATAAAACTCCTGACAAAAAAGAAACCGGACGGGATATCAGAAGCCTTTTTAAGGGCAAAAGAAACCTTTTGCCGTAAAGAGACTCCACGAGTCTGTCCTGTCCGTTTTCATTTTCTGTAATATTACCTGCTCTGTCGGCATATTTCATGTGTTATGCTCCGATCTGAGGGAAATCTATCCCCAGTCCCATCAATATAAGGCGGATGAGGATAAATAATACGACAGGAAGAAATATAAGTATATTCTTTCCTGCGGGCTTTTTGATCTTGAAATCCAGCACAAATAGGAATGCGGTAATAATAAGAGCTACCTCAAATTTAAGTGCGAAGGTCTTGTATGCTATACCCTTTAATGTAAAAACCAAGGGAAATATTATGGCAG
>CADBUJ010000021.1 GCA_902797845.1 uncultured Eubacteriales bacterium
AATGCCCTGGGTATAGGCATGGTCCATCAGCATTTCGAGCTGGTGGAGGTGTTTACGGTCCTGGACAATATAATCCTCGGAGTAGAGCCTGTAAAAGCAGGCTTTCTTAACAGAGCTGTTGCCAGAAAAAAGATCGAAAAGCTTATGGAAGATTACGGCCTGAGAGTAGATCTGGATCAGAAGGTAGAAAACATAACTGTGGGTATGCAGCAGAGAACAGGGATCCTGAAAATGCTGTATCGTGACAATGAGATACTTATCTTCGATGAGCCCACTGCAGTGCTTACTCCCCAGGAGATAGATGAATTAATGGAGATAATGAGAGGACTGACCAGAGAAGGAAAGTCCATCTTGTTTATAACCCATAAGCTCAACGAGATAATGGCCGTGTCTGACAGATGTTCTGTTTTGAGAAAGGGACGGTATGTCGGGACTGTGGATACTTCCTCCACCACAAAGGAAGAGCTTGCCAATATGATGGTGGGCAGAGAAGTCAGCTTTTCAGTTGATAAAAAGCCTTCCGTACCGGGAGAAGAGGTGCTTTCCGTAAGGAATGCAACAGTCAGATCAAGGGAACATAAAAAGAATGTGGTAAATGATGTTTCCTTTGATGTGCGTTCCGGCGAGATCGTATGCATCGCAGGCATCGACGGGAACGGACAGACAGAATTTATACAGGCCCTTACGGGGCTTATACCGGTGGATTCAGGTACATTTACTCTTCTGGGAGAGGATATCACTCACAAGAATATAAGGTACAGAAACACTCACGGCATAAGCCATATACCCGAGGACAGGCATAAACACGGACTGGTGCTTGATTATTCCCTGGAAAATAATCTGGTGCTCCAGAGATATTTTGAGGACAGATTCCAGAAACACGGTTTCCTTAAGTTTAACGAAATAAGAGAATATGCCCTCGGACTCATAGAGCAATATGACATAAGATCAGGCCAGGGTCCCGTCACACCGGCAAGGAGCATGTCCGGAGGCAATCAGCAGAAGGCTGTTGTGGGAAGAGAGCTTGACAGGGCTCATAAGCTTCTGGTTGCAGTTCAGCCCACAAGAGGACTTGATGTGGGAGCCATAGAGTATATCCATAACCAGATAGTAAAATCAAGAGATGAGGGCGCTGCCGTTCTCCTGGTATCTCTGGAACTGGATGAGGTAATGGATGTTTCCGACAGGATACTTGTAATGTATGAAGGAGAGATAGTAGGGGAATTTAAACCTGAAGAGATAGATGTTCAGGAGCTGGGCCTTTATATGTCCGGCGCGAAAAAGCAGACAAAGGAGGAAGGATAAATGGAAAAAGGCAAAAAAAGACTTACCGACAATGCAGCCCTTCAGTCCTTTATCGCTTCCGTTGTTTGTATACTGGGCGGTATACTTGTTGGCGCCATAGTTCTGTTCGTGCTGGCTCTTTTTAATAAGGACATCCCCATAGGGGAAGCCTTCAGAGGGATATTGATAGTTCTCGGAGGACCGTTTTCCTCGGGATCTTCCTCTGATGTGCTCTTCAATTTCGGGGATATGCTTCTGGAATCCACACCCATACTGATGACAGGTCTGTCTGTGGCTATTGCATTTAAGACGGGTCTCTTTAATATAGGAGCGCCCGGACAGTTTTTGATGGGAGCCACGGGATCACTGCTTACGGCTTTATCCATACCCACAACTGAAAGTACAAGATTCTGGGTATGGCTTCTTGCGCTTCTTGTGGGAATGCTGTTCGGTGCATTATGGGGGGCGATACCAGGCATATTTAAAGCTGTTTTCAAGGTAAACGAGGTAATAGTCTGCATAATGTGCAACTGGATCGCTGCCAATGCAGTAAGCTGGATATTCTATTCCACGGGAGACAGCTTTATCAACATAGCGGAAACGAAAACAAAGTTCATCAGAACGACCATGTCAAATAATGTGGCTACGCCGAGGCTTGGTCTGAATAAGCTGTTCCCGGGATCAAATATAGATATAAGTATCTTTATTGCGGCATTGCTTGCCATACTTATATTCATACTTTTAAACAAAACAAAGCTGGGCTTCGAGCTTAAGGCGGGAGGCTTTAACACCAATGCCGCCAAGTATGCCGGAATGAACGGGAAACGCAATACGATCCTCTCCATGATGATAGCGGGAGCACTTGCCGGCGGCGGAGCGGCTCTGTGGTATCTTAACGGTATGAACGATTTTCTGTGGAATACATATTCAAGTCTTCCCACGGAGGGATTTAACGGTATACCGGTGGCGCTTCTTGCGAGCAACAATCCCATAGGTGTTATCTTCAGCTCCATATTCCTTAAATACATAGGAAAGGGCGGCTTTAATCTGGCCGGTTATACCCAATTCAACGAGTATGTTTCGAATCTTATAATCGCAGTTATCATTTATTTTGCGGGCTTTTCGAAATTTATCAGGGACTGGTTGTTCAATAAAAGGAAGAAAAACGAGATTTATATAAACGCCAAGCCTGTGGAAAACGTAAAGGAAACAGTCCATAAGGCAAATGATGTCATAACACAGGGAGTAAGTCCCGGCATCACTGATACCCCTTCAGAGGGGGATGGTGCGGAACATATGCCTTTGGAAGATGAACTGTCAGATGAAATGAAGGAAGGAGGAAACGGATAATGGTATTTATGCTTCAGAAAACACTTATATATGCTATCCCTCTTCTTATAGTTGCACTGGCCGGCACATTCGCCGAAAGGAGCGGCATCATAAATATAGCCCTTGACGGTATTATGATCTTCGGATCCTTTATAGGAGCTCTGACGGTATATCTTCTTCAGAAGAATGATCTGCTGACAGACCATCCGCAGCTGATATTTCTCCTGGCAATGCTTGCGGCCACTGTGGCCGGAGCGTTATTTTCCCTGCTATTGTCCTTTTCGGCCATAAAGCTAAGGGGAGACCAGACGATCGGCGGTACAGCCCTTAACCTTCTTGCACCTGCAGTTGCACTTTTCTTTATAAAGGTGTTCTTTATGCAGGATAAGCTTGTTATGCCGAAGGACATAGGTTATGTAATACTTAATCCCGGTATGGGACCTGCCGCCAGCGTATTATTTGACAAGGCGTATATCTCAACATATATAGCCATCATACTTTTTGTGGTCCTTTCCATATGGATGTATAAAACAAAAACGGGACTGCGGCTGCGCTCATGCGGTGAACATCCGCAGGCTGCAGACAGTGTGGGCATAAATGTACACAGGATGAGATATCTTGGGACCACCATATCGGGAGCCCTGGGAGGACTGGGAGGATACATTTATATAGCAACGACGGCCGGAGGAACATGTGAAGGCACTGTTGCCGGCATGGGCTTTTTGGCCATCGCCATTATGATCTTCGGAAACTGGAAGCCCCTTACCATAGCGCTGGGATCCCTGTTATTCGGATTTCTTAAATGCCTTTCGGTCATCTATACACAGCTCGATCTTAACGGAGACGGAGTATTTTCTCTGGCACAGCTGGGTCTTCCAATGTATTTTTATAATCTGATACCTTATGTTACGGTGCTTATAGTTCTTGCTTTCACATCAAAGAACTCCAGAGCTCCCAAGGCAGAAGGCATACCATACGATAAAGGACAAAGATAAATGGCCAAGCTATATTTCAAGTACGGAGCCATGGGCTGCAGCAAGTCTGCTCAGGCCCTCATAACAAAATTCAATTACGAAGAAAGAGGCATGAAGGTCCTTCTTATGAAGCCTTCCATTGATACGAGAGAAGAGGGCGTGGTCTACTCCCGTATAGGCCTTTCCGCAGAAGCTCTCTGCGTGGATACGGATGAAGATCTTTACAGGCTCTATGAAGAGGAATACAGGGACTGTCAGGTGATAATAGTCGACGAATGTCAGTTCCTCCAGCCAATCCAGGTGGATCAGCTGGGAAAGATCGTCATAGACTACAATATTCCCGTCCTTTGCTTCGGACTGCGTACGGATTTCCTTACTCATACATTTCCGGCATCAAAAAGGCTTTTTGAGATAGCGGAATCCATTACGGAGATCAAATCCATATGCAAGTGCGAATCAAAGGCCATAGTAAATGCCAGACTTGATGATGACGGCAAAGTCCTTTTTTCCGGAGAACAGATCGTACTCGGAGCCAATTCAAGATATGTGGCCATGTGCAGAAAGTGCTGGCTGAAGGCGGCCAAGGAACAGGGCGAAATGAATATTTAAATCGCTGAGGCATCATAATCATCTTAATTGTCTTTAGCAGTTGCTTAATATGCAAAGAGGCGCAGTATCGGCAGATACCGCGCCTTTTTATGTGTCGGCTTAATGTTTCTTGCCATGGTACAACAAAATTATTGAAATATATCTGAATAATGGTAAAATAAATAATGTATTGTGTTTTAGAGTTAGAGCAAGCTCATCAATGCAAATTATTTAGGAGGTAATTCAACATGAAGAAATTTCTTGCACTACTTTTAGTAGGCGCAATGACTTTCTCTCTTGCAGCATGCGGCCAGAAGAGCTCAAGCGAGTCCGGCGCAGAGTCATCTGAAAGCCAGGAAGGCTCCGGAGAAGAGAGTCAGGGTGGTTCCGCAGATGGTTCCGCTCTTGCCAAGGATGTAATCCCCGGCACACTCAACGTAGATACCTACGCAGAGGATTCAAGGACTATATACGACGAAGTTCTCGGCGATTTCTACGAGTATTTCACAGAGGCAAAGGGTACAAAGAATCTTTCTGAAAAATATGCTGTCTTTGCAATCGCAGAGGCTAAGCTCCTTGAGTCTGCAGTAATGCTTCCCGCTACAACAAGAGGCGGTAATTATGCTATCTCAAGAGTAGTTCCCTATTCTGTATCATCAGTTCTTTGGGGATCAGACAACGAAAGATTTGCAACAGCTCTTGTAACAACAGAGTTCATCACAGCTGAAGACAGAGATGCTCTTCGTGAGATGTGGGCTGAGAAGAAGGGCACAGGCACATATTTAGCTGATGCCAAGGCTTATCTTGAAGGCAAGGGATATCAGTTCCAGGATGCCTACAACGAGGCTTATACTTCAGACCCTGTTACCTGGGATGCCCTTGCAACAAGCCGTGCAGCAGATACCGATATGATCGTAAAGACTTTTGACGGTCTTGTAGAGTACGATGCAGAGAACGTTATGCAGCCCGCACTGGCTGAAAGCTGGGAAGTATCGGAAGACGGTACAGTTTACACATTCCATCTTCGTCCCGGTGTTAAATGGGTAGATTCTCAGGGAAGAGAATTAGGCGAAGTTAAAGCTGACGATTTCGTAGCAGGTATGCAGCACATGCTTGATGCAGCAGGCGGACTTGAGTATCTTGTAGGCTCACAGGCAGGCGGCGGATGCGGTATCGTTAATGCAGAAGCTTATGTAAACAACGAGATCACAGATTTTGCAGAAGTAGGCGTAAAGGCTGTTGATGATCTTACTCTTGAGTATACTCTTGAAGAAGAGTGCTCATACTTTATGACTCAGCTTTCCTACAATATTTTTGCTCCCATGAACAGAGATTATTTCGTATCCCAGGGTGGTGCTTTCGGTGAAGAGTACAATCCCGAAGGAGAGAACTATCTCTATGGCAAGGATCCCGACCACATCGCTTACAACGGTCCTTTCCTTGTAACAAATGCTACAGCTGAAAACACAATCGTATATCAGGCAAACAGCTCATACTGGAACCCTGACAAGCTCAATGTTCATACCATCACAGAGCTTTTCAACGATGGACAGGATACAACAAAGAGCTACAATGACGCTAAGGACAATACCATCGCAGGCGCTGGCCTTAACGCTTCAACAATCGAGCTTGCTAAAGAGGATGATCTTTTCGATACTTATGTATACACATCTCTTACAGATGCAACATCCTTCATGGCATTCTTCAACATCAATCGTCATCAGTTTGCTAACAAGAACGACGAGACCACTGTTGTTTCAACTCAGACAGTTGACGATGCAAACCGTACAAAAGCAGCAATGCAGAACATCAACTTCCGCCAGGCCCTTGCAATGGCAGTTGACAGAGGAAACTACAACGCTCAGTCAGTAGGCGAGGAGCTTAAGCTTGCTTCACTTCGTAACTCTTATACACCCGGTAACTTTGTATCTCTTGAAGAGGAAGTTACAGTTGACATCAACGGCGAGTCCAAGACATTCCCCGCAGGTACATTCTACGGCGAGATCATGCAGGCTCAGCTTGATGCAGACGGATTCCCCGTTAAGGTTTGGGATACAGAGCTTCTTTCCAGCGACGGATTCGACGGATGGTATAATGTAGACGAAGCAAACAAGAAACTTGATGCTGCAATCGAAGAACTTGGCATTACTGTAGATGCTGACAATCCTATCTACCTTGACCTTCCCGGTTTTGTAGGCAGCGAGTCATATCTCAACAGAGCCAACTCCCTTAAGCAGTCCATCGAGGCAGCATTCGGCGGCAAGGTTATCGTTAACGTTACCGAGTGTGTTGATGCTGATCAGTGGTATAACGCAGGTTATTACACCGATTATGGTTATGAAGCCAACTACGATATCTACGATGTATCCGGATGGGATCCTGACTATGGTGATCCCGCTACATACCTTAATACATTCCTTCCTGAATACTCAGGATATATGGTTAAGTGTATCGGTATATACTAATTCCTGGTATAGGCTTACTGCCGGCATGACCGGCTTAAAACAGATTAGAGGATGGAATACTCCATCCTCTTAGTCTGTTTAATAACTGATGATCGGTGAACAATATGAAAAGATACTTAATAAGCCGCGTCATACGCGGTATTTTCTCTATTATTATCATGGTTTCCATAATCATGATAATGGTCTACTCTGCATTAGACAGAAATCAGATATTTGCCCAGGATCCCACCTACAGCAAGCTGGGAAACAATCAAAAAGTCGTTTACAAATACAGAAAATGGGCAGAATACGGATATCTCGATTATGTAACATATGGAGACTATCTTCTTCAGCTTCGCAACGACGAAGAGATAACGGAAGAAGAAAGACTCAGTCTGTCATCCTTTGCCAGGACTCCGGACGGAGACTCGGAAGAGGTTGCTGAGTATGTAAAAAAATTTACGGAATATTATACATCTGAAGGGTATACGGTAAGCAGGCTTAATGCGATAATGGCTTCACCTAAAAAGGTGGCCTCCGGCGGAGGACAGCAGCTCTTCGCCTATAAAGATATCCCTCTGGTAAGGAGGGCTATATCCTATTTCTCAAATCTTATTTCCATCGACAATATACACAATGTTAAAGAGGATATAGAAGGCAGGGGGC
Source organism: uncultured Eubacteriales bacterium (assembly GCA_902797845.1). Classification (GTDB taxonomy): domain Bacteria; phylum Bacillota; class Clostridia; order Lachnospirales; family Lachnospiraceae; genus RUG14319. The sequence goes on from CADBUJ010000021.1 coordinate 7,286, forward strand.
TTACATTTACCACAAGGGATCCCCTTAGCGGAGGCAGTTTCTCTCCGGCTATTATGGGTACGGGAACTACCCATAAATACCTTTTGTATTTTGATTCTTCATTTCCTTTTATTCATCAGAATCTGATAAGCATCAATCTGGGCAAATCCTATGCCGTAAACCAGGGCGTGGATATTGCAGAGACCATGAGCTCTACTCAGGGTTCTTACGTCATGAAGGAAGTAACGTTCCCTACGGGACTTACGGAAATGTCGGCAGACGACCTTCATACGGCCAAATATGTGGCAGGATCCAGAGAATCCAGTAAAGTATATGCGGACAGATTTACAGACGATTACACCAATGTGATCACAAATAAAAACGGATTATCCAAAATCGGTTATTCCTTCGTAATAGGAATAATCTCGGTTTTGTTGGCATATCTTCTCGGTATTCCGCTGGGAATACTTATGGCCAGGAAAAAGGATAAGCTGGCAGACAAGATAGGTATGATCTACATCGTATTTATCCTGGCAGTTCCTTCCCTTGCTTACATTTTCCTGTTCAAAGCAGTAGGTGGAAGACTGGGACTTCCCACCACCTTCAATATGGAATCATCCAATTTGCTTATGTATGTGCTTCCCATTATATCTCTGGCGCTTCCTTCTGTTGCATCACTTATGAAGTGGCTGAGACGATATATGGTAGATCAGATGAACTCCGATTATGTAAAGTTTGCCAGATCAGGCGGACTTACGGAAAGGGAGATCTTCTCCAGGCACATTCTTAAGAATGCCATGATACCTATAGTTCATGGTATTCCTGCAAGCATACTGGGTGCATTGGTCGGAGCCATCATCACAGAGAGGGTATATGTTGTGCCCGGAGCAGGTAACCTGCTGACAAAGGCCATTAATATGTACGACAATGGCGTAATAGTGGGCGTATCCCTTTTCTATGCAGTTTTATCAGTAGTTTCCATAATACTGGGTGATGTGCTCATATCCATTGTGGATCCCAGAATATCATTTACTACCAAGGATAGGTAATGATCATGAACAATAATTTATCAGAGCTTCAAAATCTTGATGATCTGAATATGAGCGTGGATGAGCTTTTTTCAAAGGTCGACCACGATGATCTTGAATCAGAAAAGATAACAGCGCCCAGGTATTCCTACTGGCGTTCCGTATTCAGAGTCTTCTTTAAGAATAAGTTTAATATAGTGATTCTTTCACTTTTCGCTTTTATAATCATATTCTCATATATTTATCCCATGTTTTCCGGGTACGACAGATTCGCCAATCTTATGGATTCAAGTGCGAAGCATCTTTCTCCCGCGAGAGCCATGGATAAGTTCGGCCACAATATCCACTGGATACTGGGTACAGGTGCATCAGGAGAATCAACCTTTGATGCCATATGGAACGGAGCAAGGATATCCATCTCTCTTGCTTTCATTTGTGCGGCTATCAACCTTTTGATCGGTGTTATAGTAGGAGCTATATGGGGCTTTTCAAAGAAGGTGGATAAGGTGATGATGGAGGTATATAACGTTATATCCAACATTCCTTATATCCTTCTTGTGGCAGTTCTTGTGCTTATTTTCTCCCCCTCATTCTGGACCATGGTCTTTGCCCTTACGGTCACAGGATGGATCGCCATTGCGTATTTTATAAGGACGCAGGTCATCATCATAAGGGACAGGGAATATAATCTGGCATCAAAATGCCTTGGTACAAGGACCACAAAGATCGCCCTTAAGAACATACTTCCCTTTATGACATCCGTAATAGTTACTCTTGCTGCAACGGAGATACCTTCATACATTTCATATGAAGTATTCCTTTCCTATATAGGAATGGGACTTTCCGAAATGTCCTTAGGTAAGCTCATATTCAGTGCTGAAAGTGCCATGGTAACACCCGGGTGGCAGATAGAATTCTGGGCACCTGTGGCTGTAGCCTCCTTTATTACTATAGTTTTGTATGTAGTGGGTCAGAATCTGGGAGATGCTTCAGATCCCAGAACCCATATGTAAGGAGGGGCTATGGAAGACAGAAATATTATTTTATCCATTAAGGATCTGGAAGTTAAATTCCGTGTAAGAGGCCGAATACTTACGGCCATAAGAGGAGTATCTCTTGATATATTCGAAAACGAATCCATAGCCATAGTAGGAGAATCCGGATCAGGCAAATCGGTATTTACAAAAACATTTGCGGGAATGCTGGACTCCAACGGATTTATAAGCAACGGCAGCATCATTTTTGATGATCCCGAACTTGCTGATACCCATGTGGCAAAATCCTCCGGAACGACCGCACTTGTGGAAAAGGCATTTTCAAGACTGAACGAAGCCGCAAAGCTGAAAGCCGGTGCTGACACATATAAAGCATTGCTGGAGCTTGAATCGGAGAGAAAAGCAAAGATGACACTGTCTGACGAAGAGGACAGTAAGTTTTCTGATATCATCAATGACCTTAATTACAAAAAGACTGAAGCCTTCAACCTTAAACAGACCCTTGATTCTGCCACCGAAAAAGACAAGATAAGAGAGCTTGCGGCAAGCATCAAGGTTTACGAAAAGCAGATAAAGACAGTCGAAAACGAAAGAAAAGAGGCTATAGAAAAGCATAAAAAGGCCTTTGAAGCAGACAAGGAATATCAGGAAAGCTACAACGGAAAAAAGGCTGAGCTGAACGAAAAATATCACAGGGAGATATCTGCAGAGATCACTCCGGAAGATACGGAGAGGAACAGGATCCTTGCCAAGGAAGTTGTGCTTTCCATCGGAAGATATCCCCGTTTAAAGAGAAATAAAGCTTTTAACAACCTTATAAATGCACTGAGATCCGCATATGAAATGGGTGTGGATCTTGATCAGGAAGAGCAGAGAAATAAGGTCTTTGATACTGTTGCATTCAGGGTAAAATATCTGGATGAAACGGATGAATCATTACATGGAACATGCTATTTGAACCTGGCAAATATCAGGAACCAGAATGACTGGACCCAGATAAGAGGTAAGAAGATCGCTACTGTTTTTCAGGATCCCATGACATCACTCAACCCTGTGCTTACCATCGGAAAGCAGATATCCTCTGTAATAATCAAGCATCAGGGCTGCAGCGAAGTGGAAGCAAGGCAGAGGGCACTTATCCTCATGCATAAAGTCGGCATTCCTAATCCGGAAAAGCGTTATGACGATTATCCCTTCCAGTATTCAGGAGGTATGAGACAGAGAATAGTTATAGCTATAGCTCTTTCATGCCAGCCCAGGATACTTATATGCGACGAGCCCACAACAGCGCTGGATGTTACCATCCAGGCGCAGATACTGCAGCTGCTTAAGGATCTCCAAAGAGATCTGGGCTTTACCATAGTATTTATAACGCACGACTTGGGCGTTGTGGCAAATGTGTCAGACAGAGTTGCCGTTATGTATGCAGGCCAGATAGTGGAGCTGGGTAAGGTAGATGAGATCTTCTACGATTCAAGACATCCCTACACATGGGCTCTGCTTCAGTCCCTGCCTCAGCTGGCGGAAAGAAATACAAAGCTTTATTCCATAACAGGAACACCGCCTTCACTTTACAATAAGATCGTGGGAGATCCTTTTGCTCCCAGGAATCCTTACTGCATGAAGATAGATACTATTAAGGAACCGCCCATGTTCAAGGTTACTGATACACATTATGCAAAAACATGGCTGCTGGATCCCAGAGCACCTCAGGTAAAGAGGCCTGAAGCCATCGAAAATATACACGAGAAATTCCTCGCGACATTAAACCTATGAAAGGAGATCGAGCAGTGAAAACAAATACAGCTGCACATTTGCCTGAACATGGTCCCATAGATGAGAACGGCAGAGAGATCCTCCTTTCCGTCAGAAATGTGGACATCACCTTCGGCAAAGGTGAAGATGCCGTAAGGGCAGTTAAAAATGCATCCTTCGATATTTATAAAGGCGAGACCTTTTCTCTTGTTGGAGAATCGGGCTCCGGTAAGACTACGGTTGGAAGAGCTCTTATAAGAGTCAACCCTCTTGCTGCCGGAGAGATCCTTTATAAAGGCGTAAGAATATCCGGTAAGATACCTCATTCTCTGGACAGAGAAGTAATAAGAAATATGCAGATGGTCTTTCAGGACCCGGCAGCATCCCTTAACGAAAGAGCGACGGTAGATTACATAATCTCCGAGGGTCTCTACAATTTCCATCTTTTCGAAAACGAAGCAGACAGAGTCAGAAAAGTGGAAAAGATAGTTGAGGAAGTGGGACTTCTTCCGGAGCATCTGACAAGATATCCTCACGAGTTTTCGGGAGGCCAGAGACAGAGGATAGGCCTTGCAAGGGCCATGGTAATGGAGCCTGAGTTTGTTGTGGCAGACGAGCCCATTTCCGCTCTTGATGTGTCCATAAGGGCTCAGGTACTTAACCTCCTTAAGAAGTTCCAGGAGGAGCTGGGTATCACCTATCTGTTTATAGCCCATGATCTTTCGATCGTGCGCTACATTTCAGACAGGATAGCCGTTATCTATAAGGGAGATATCGTAGAGGTGGCAGAGCCTGAGGAGCTTTTTGAGTTCCCTCTCCATCCCTACACCAGATCTCTTATATCGGCAGTTCCGATACCTGACCCGGAGATAGAGAAGAATAAAAAGCTTATCACTTACGATCCGTCAGTACATGATTATTCAACGGATAAACCGGAGATGGTGGATGTAGGCCATAATCATTTTGTTTACGGAAATGCAGCGGAGATCGAAGAATACAGGAAGCTTCGGGAAAAGGGAGAACCTGTAAAATCGATTATCCTTGCAGATTCAACGGACAGGCATGATGATGTAAAGGACAATACAGAGATCACGGAGACGGATAACTTCGTTGATAAGCTTCCTGTCGGAGAATATATAATGGATGCGCCGATACATGACACAGGAAACAAGTGGTATGCGGTATTATCATTCTTCCTGCCCATAATCGGTCTTATACTTGCATTTATATTCAAGAGACACAATTACATGAGAAATTACAAAGTTACAAAGAAATGGTCGATCATTTCCCTTATTGTGATCGGCATAATAATCGTTTTATTCATCATCGCACTGATCGTATCAACGTTGTGATAAATAAGACCTGATATAAAGGCCCGCCGATAGATCATGGCGGGTCTTTGTAAAGAAAGGAAGCCTATGTGCGGATTTGCCGGGTTCTATGGCCCAGAAAATATTGACAAAGAAAAGATTATAAAGCTGATGGCTGACAGGATAGCTCACAGAGGGCCTGATTCAGAGGGCCTGTTTATGGAAGATGATGTGGCTATGGGCTTCAGAAGATTATCCATTATCGATCTTTCCGGCGGTACTCAGCCTCTTCATTCGGGGGATGACAGATATGTTATAACCTTTAACGGAGAGATATATAATTACAAGGATCTCAGAGCTGAGCTCAAGGAAGAATTCGGAACAGAGTTCGTTACAGACTCCGATACAGAGACGATCATAGAGGTCTACAGACATTTCGGAGAGGCTACGGCGGAAAAGCTTCGTGGAATGTTCTCTTTTGTCATATACGACAGAGTGGAAAAGAGCCTTTACGGAGCCAGGGATTATTTCGGGATAAAGCCCTTTTATTACACATATGTGGGTAAAAATCTCGTATACGGATCCGAGATAAAATCTTTCCTTGACTATCCCGGATTTCGAAAGGAGATCAATCCGGATGCCCTTAAGATGTATCTTGTCTTCCAGTATTCTCCTCTTGAAGAGAGTATTTTTAAAGGCGTGTATAAGCTTCCCCAGGGAACATATTTTACTTATAAAAACGGAGAATTAAAGACCGTTCGGTATTTTGAGACTTCCTTTGATCCCAGGGAAAGATCCTTTGATGAGGCTGTGGAAAAGATAGATGCAGTTGTAGAGGAATCGGTACGGTATCACAAGATAGCTGATGTGGAGGTGGGCGGATTCCTTTCCGGAGGCGTTGACTCCAGCTATATCACATCAGTAGCCAGACCTGAGAAGACTTATTCGGTGGGCTTCAACATCGAGGGATTTGATGAAACAAGCCTTGCCGGAGGGCTTTCAAAGATACTGGGAATAAGCAATAAGATCAGAGAGATAACACCGGAGGAGTTCTTTGATGCGCTTCCTAAGGTTCAGTATTATTCAGATGAGCCTCATTCAAATCTTTCCGCAGTTCCATTGTATTTTTTGTCAGAGCTGGCAGCAAAGGAAGTAAAGGTGGTACTTTCGGGAGAGGGTGCTGACGAATTCTTCGGAGGCTACGACTGGTACATAGAATCCGAGGCATCAAGGAAATACAGAAAGCTTCCCCAGGGCCTGAGGAACGGCCTTGCAAAAACTCTCGGTAAGATACCACAGTCCCATATAAAAAGGTTTTTCAGGGAAAATGCAAAAAGTGTGGAAGACACCTATATAGGACAGGCATTTATTATGGGAGACAAGGAAGCGAATTATTATCTGGCTCCCGAGTATAAAAGAGATATCACATTTAAGGATGTAACAAAGCCTTTCTATGACAAAGTAAGGGATAAGGATGATCTTACAAAGAAGATGTATCTGGACATGAATCTGTGGCTTGTGGGAGATATCCTTCTTAAGGCAGACAAGATGACAATGGCACATTCCCTTGAACTCAGGGTACCTTATCTTGATAAGGAAGTCTGGAATCTGGCCAGGACTCTTACTACAGAGCAGAAAATGAAGGGCAGGGAAACGAAGAGAGCCTTCAGAAAGGCAGCATCAAGGCATATACCTGAGGAGTGGTATAACAGGAAAAAAGCCGGATTTATGGTGCCCTTCAGAAAATGGATACGGGAAGAAAAATTTGCGGCAAGGGTAAGAGAATATTTCAATAAGGATTATGCGGCACAATTCTTCGATGTTAAAAAGCTGAACAAGCTGCTTCAGGACCATCTGTCAGGTGAGAGGAATAACGGAAGAAAGATATATACGATCTATTCTTTCCTTCTGTGGTATGAGCAGTATTTTATTATTAACGATTGATGCAGAGGATAAAAAATGGAAGAAAACATGGATATCCTTAAGAGGATAAGATCAGAATATAAGACCTTCAGTAAAGGGCAGAAAAGGATCGCCGATTATATCGAGGAGCACTACGAAAAGACTTCAAAAATGACGGCAACAAAGCTGGGAGAGGCGTCCAATGTTTCAGAGTCAACAGTTGTAAGATTCGCTACTCAGCTGGGGTATGAAGGCTATCCCGAATTTCAGAAGGCACTGCAGAAAAGGATAAAAAATGAGATCAATTCCGTACAGAGGCTGACCCTGACATACGATTCCCTTACAGAGGAAAATGCCTGCGAAATGGTCCTTAAGACAGACATAGATAATCTTAAGAGAACATATGAAGAAATGGATCCCAAGGCCTATATGAGTGCGGCCAGAATGATAGCAGGAGCCAAAAGGATATTTATAGTTGCAGGAAGAAGCACCAATGTTCTTGCCGAATTCCTTAAGCATTACCTTTCATATATCATCGATGATGTAAGGGTCGTTGAGACCGGGAATCTGGCCGAAACCCTGGAAGAGATCGTAAATATCGGCAGCGAAGATGTGATGATAGGCATCTCTTTCCCCAGGTATTCAGCCAATACCTTTGAGGCGCTTAAGTATTCCAGAGATCTCGGAGCAGGTATAATAGCCCTTACAGACAGCGATATATCCCCTATTTCTAATCTGTCGGATGTATGCCTTTATGCAAAAAGCGACATGGCATCCATAGCAGATTCTCTTGTAGCACCCTTAAGCGTAACAAATGCCCTGATAACAACGGTGAGCATGCTCAAAAAGGAAGAGACGATAAATACCATGAGCACCATGGAAAAACTGTGGGCAGAGTATGGCGTTTATGATGCCAAGCCCCGGGAAGATAAAGATGAGTAAGATAACGATAATTGGAGCGGGAGCGGCCGGGCTTATGGCCGCTCTTTCTTCTACGGAAGCCGGAAATGATGTTACTGTGTTTGAACACAACGAAAAACCCGGTAAGAAGATATATATAACAGGCAAAGGGAGATGCAACCTTCTTAATAATTGCTCAAGACAGGTTTTTATCGACAATGTGGTATCAAATAATAGGTTTCTTTACAGCGCATCTGCGATACTGGATCCTGCAGGCACTATAGCTCTTTTCGAAAGGCTTGGCCTTAAGACCGTGACAGAAAGAGGAAACAGAGTATATCCGGAAAGCGGTAAGGCTTCGGATGTTACGAAGATCCTTGTAAAAAGGCTTAATGAGCTTGGCGTAAATATCGAAATAAACAAAGAGGTGGCATCACTTATAACGGAGGGAGATACAGTCAAGGGAGTAAGGCTCTCTTCCGGTGAGGATGCATACTCCGATGCCGTAATACTGGCGACGGGAGGCCTTTCCTACAGTACTACGGGATCCACCGGAGACGGTCTTAGGATGGCAGAGGAAACAGGCCATAAGATAATCGAGTGCATCCCATCTCTTACGGGTATAAATATTGCCGAAGATTTTTGCAAAAAGCTTCAGGGACTTTCACTCAAAAATGTTATGTTAAGAGTGCTACGAGGGCAGAAGGAAGTTTACAGGGAACAGGGAGAGATGCTTTTTACTCATTACGGGATCAGCGGACCTCTTGTCCTTACCGTAAGCTCTGTTTTCGGCAGGGAGATAGGATCCCGTGATATAAGGCTGAGTCTTGACATGAAGCCTGCCCTTTCGGAGGATATCCTAGAAGACCGGCTCATAAGAGATATTGAAAAAAACCGTAATAAAAGCCTTTCAACTATCCTTAAGGGTCTTATGCCTTACAGCATGGCAGAGATATTTGATGAGATATCAGGCATAGACCGGAGCATTCCCGTAAATGTTCTAAAGAAAGAGGACAGAAAAGCGCTTGTAAAGAGCCTTAAAAACATAACTCTTACTCCGGAAAGCCTGAGAGGTTTTGAAGAGGCTGTAATAACAAAGGGCGGTGTATCCGTAAAGGATATAGATCCCGGGACAATGGAGTCAAAGAAAGTCAGAGGTCTTTATTTTGCAGGTGAGATAATGGATGTGGATGCCCTTACAGGAGGATTCAACCTGCAGATCGCATGGTCAACGGGATATCTGGCCGGTATCTCTGCGGGGAGTAAGTAAGATAGAATATAAAGATCAGGGATATTTCGATCCCGTAAAGGAGAAAAATATGGAAAAGCATTACAGTATAGCTCTTGATGGTCCGTCCGGATCAGGAAAGAGCACCATAGCCAAGGCTGTGGCAAAGGAACTGGGATATACGTATATCGATACAGGGGCTATGTTCCGGTGCATAGGGCTTTATTGTCTGGAGCATGACATTCCGCTCTTTGATGAGAAAAAGGTGGTCGAAGCTCTCGATCATATTCAGGTAGATCTGCTTTACGAGCAGGGAGTGCAGCACGTGCTCCTTAACGGAAAGGATGTGTCCGGCCTGATCCGTGAGGAAGAAGTCGGAAAAGCGACATCTGCCATCAGCGGCATCAGTCAGGTAAGGGAAAAGCTTCTTGATCTCCAGAGGGGTATGGCTGATAGATACGATGTGATAATGGACGGCAGGGACATAGGAACGGTAGTACTTCCGAATGCCGATCTTAAGATCTTTATGACTGCATCAGCTGACGTAAGGGCTAGGAGAAGAGTGGAGCAGCTTAAGGCAATGGGAGAAGATCCTGACTATATGCAGATAAAAAAGGATCTTGAGGAAAGAGATTACAGAGACAGCCACAGGGAAGTGGCACCTCTCAAACAGGCTGATGATGCCGTTCTTCTGGACACATCTGATCTTACGGTGGAAGAAGTGAAGGACAGGATAATATCTCTTATGGAGGAAAGAAGAAATTGAAGGTGATCCTTGCCAGGTCAGCAGGCTTTTGCTTCGGAGTCAAGAGAGCAGTGAATATGGCACTGGAACATGCAGGTGAAAAAAGGACTTTTACCCTGGGGCCCATAATCCACAACAAAGAGGTCACGGATCTTCTTTGCAGTAAAGGTATAGGGATAGCCGATGACATATCAGCACTGGAAGAAGGGGATACGGTAATAATAAGGTCTCACGGAGTAGCCGGGGAAGTTATGGACATGCTCTATTCCAAGGGTGTAAATGTCGTTGATGCCACATGCCCTTTTGTGAAGAAGATACACAGGTATGTGGAAGAAATGTCCTCAAACGGCAGAGAAGTTATAATCGTCGGAGACGGAGATCATCCGGAAGTCAAGGGCATAAGAGGCTGGTGCAGGAGCAGCAGTTATGTGGTATCCACAGAGGATGATATAGAAGCCCTTCCTATCGATAAAAATACACCTGTGGCAATAGTTGCACAGACTACTTTCAACTACAAAAGATTTCAAGAATTAGTTGAAATTATTCGAAGAAAAGTTTATGATAGTGTATACCTAGGCACGGTTTGTAATGCAACAAAAAGTAGACAGGAAGAAGCCACTGAAATAGCATCGAAGGTCGATGCCATGATAATAGTCGGCGATCCCGAGAGTTCCAATTCGCGCAAGCTTTTTGAGGAATGCAGGAAGCATTGCACGAGATCATATTTTATCACGAAACTTGACGATCTGAATCTTACTGACATTGAGCCTTTACAAAGCGTAGGTATCACAGCCGGGGCATCAACACCGGATAATTTAATTGAGGAGGTTCAGAGACGCATGTCAGAACAAAGCTTTGAACAATTACTGGAAGAGGAGCCTATTAAGTCCATACATAACGGAGAGGTCCTTGAAGGAACAGTAATCGATGTTAAGGATGACCAGATAGTATTAAATATCGGCTATAAAGCTGATGGTATCCTGTCAAAAAACGAATATTCCAATAATTCCGATGTGGATCTTAAGGAAGAAGTAAAACCCGGGGACACCATGCAGGTAAAGATCCTTAAAGTTAACGACGGAGAGGGTCAGGTCCTTCTTACATACAAGAGGCTTGCCGCTGAAAGAGGAAACAAGATCCTTCAGGAAGCATTTGAGAACAACACCGTTTTAACCGGCAAGGTAGAAAGAGTCCTTACAGGTGGACTCAGTGTTACGGTGGACGAGGCAAGAGTTTTTATCCCTGCAAGCCTTGTATCAGATTCTTTCGAAAGAAATCTTGAAAAATATCAGGATCAGGAAGTTGAATTCGTTATCACGGAATTCAATCCCAGAAAGAGAAGGATAATAGGCGACAGAAAGCAGCTTCTTACAGCAGAAAAGGAAGAAAAGAAGAAAGCCCTTTTCGAGAGCATAGAAAAAGGTCAGACGATCAAAGGATCGGTTAAGAATATAACTGATTTCGGAGCATTTATAGATCTTGGCGGAGCAGACGGCCTTCTTCATATTTCCGAGATGAGCTGGGGAAGAGTAAATAATCCCAGAGACATCCTTTCCGTAGGAGACGAAGTTGAAGCGCTTATAAAGGATATAGACGGAGAGAAGATCGCTCTCAGCCTTAAGTTCGACGACAGAAATCCCTGGAACGATGCAGATGTTAAATATGCTGTAGGCAATGTGGTTCAGGGTAGGGTCGCAAGAATGACCGACTTCGGAGCATTTATAGAGCTTGAGCCCGGTATCGACGCACTTCTTCATGTTTCCCAGATATCAAGAGAGCATGTAAATAAGCCTGCAGATATCCTTAATATCGGGGATATTATAGAAGCAAAGGTAACGGATTTCAACGGAGAAGATAAGAAGATAAGCCTTTCCATGAAGGTTATGCTCCCTCCTGTAGATGATGCTGCAGAAGACGAGGAAGTTTCTTCTGAGGAAGCACCTGCAGCAGAAGCTGTAACGGAAGAGGTTGCAGAAGCCGCAGAAGAGCCTGCAGCAGAAGAGACTGTTACAGAAGAAGTTGCAGAGGAAGCAGCAGAAGCAGTTGAAGAAGAGGCGGAGGAGCCTGTGGAAGGATCTGCTGATACAGCAGAGGAAGCATCCGCTGAGTAATATACAGGCTATTTCATAAATAAAGATCATACAGGAATATGCCGCAAGGTATATTCCTGTATTTTATATCAGAGGCATTGGAACCTCCCTACAATAAACCTGTAAGGAAAATAGATGAGCCAATTAAACGAGTTCAAATTGAAAAGCTTTTTGCAGCATCTGATACCCGGAATAGTTGCCATGCTGTTCGGTCTGTCAGTTCTTACTGCCATTGTAGTGGAAATGGCAACGGGATTTGATGCGCAGTCTAAGGCGGCTTATATAATAGGCATCATTTTTTCCGCACTGATCGTGGCGGCAGGAGGATACTTCCTTTATCTTGCTGTTCATATCCACACAAGGTTTCTGGGATCCGTTCCCAAGGATGAGAGAAAAGAGCTCCTCTCACAGATAAAGTCAGAAGAGGGAACGTTTGCCAATCATTCCATTATAGTTACAAAGGATTATATCTTGTGCTATCAGAAAAGGCTTGCATCCTTCGTTCGTTTCTACAGGACAAAGGATCTTATGGCATGCTTTTCCAAGACAAAATATTTAAGCTCCACGGAAATAGGAGAATACAGAATGATCCTAATGGATCTGAAAGGGCACTATTCGGATATATCAGTAAAAGGCGATGATGCTGCCGAAATGAGCAAGGTTTACGACATGATCCTTAATAAGGTGCCGTGGGTCCTTAACAATACCACAGATGACAGGGAATCTTTTATAAACAACCATAAAAAGGAATCCTTTAAAAAAACATATATAAGGACCGTGGAGGGCCGCAGAAAGAATATGACCGAAACAAAGGTGGTCATATAGGAGGTACATATGATTTCCTTTTTAAAGGGCCAGGTGGCAGAAGCCGGGGAAGGCAGTATAGTGATGGAAACAGGAGGCGTAGGCTTCCTTATTCAGGTCCCGGCATCTGTGCTTCAGTCCGTCAGCAGAGGCGACAAGGCAAAGATCTATACATACATGAATGTTACGGAACAGGATATCAGCCTTTACGGATTTCTTACCAGAGAAGACCTTGATATGTTCAAAAAGCTTCTGACGGTCTCTGGAGTGGGTCCCAGGAATGCTTTAAATGTAATATCCACTTTGGGAACGGGCACTCTTAAGATGGCCATTTTTTCCGGTGATGCAAAGAGCATTTCCCAAACTCCCGGTGTTGGCGCAAAAACAGCTCAAAGGATAATCCTGGATCTTAAGGATAAAGTTGAGCCCGATCTGGCCGGAACAGGCATGAATGACATATCATCCATGGAGACTTCCAATATAAATGATGCCATACTGGGGCTGGAAGGCATGGGCTTCATAAGGACAGAGATCATGACTGCCATCAGAAAATGCGATGTATCGGCAGATACGGATACTGAAGAGATAATAAAAAGAGTACTTAAAGTTATAATCTGATCAACGAGGAATCCATGGAGAAAAGAATCATTACAACGGAAATGATAGAAGAGGATATTCAGATAGAGAATAACCTCCGTCCCAAATATCTTAAAGATTATATAGGGCAGAACAAGCTGAAGGAGATATTGTCCGTATATATAGAGGCTGCAAAGGGAAGGGAAGAGCCCCTTGACCATGTGCTGTTTTACGGACCTCCCGGCCTTGGAAAGACCACTCTTGCAGGCATCATAGCAAACGAGATGGGCGTAAATATAAAAGTAACATCCGGACCTGCCATCGAAAAGCCGGGAGAGATAGCTGCTATACTTAACGGTCTTAATGAAGGCGATGTCCTTTTTATAGATGAGATCCACAGGCTGAGCAGACAGGTGGAGGAGGTCCTTTACTCGGCAATGGAGGATTTTGCCATCGACATCATGATCGGAAAAGGAGCCACCGCCAGATCTATAAGACTTGATCTGCCGAGATTTACGCTTGTGGGTGCCACAACAAGAGCAGGCATGCTTACTGCACCCTTAAGAGACAGATTTGTGGTAATCCAGAGGCTGGATTATTATTCTGCTGAAGAGCTGGCTCAGATAATAATAAATTCAGCT
>CADBUJ010000022.1 GCA_902797845.1 uncultured Eubacteriales bacterium
AACATCTCATCGGACTTGGAGTCGGCTTTCGCCGCGAAACCCTGGAATTTTCGGGATCGTCTCATTATTAAATTATCAAGGTGCTTAAAAAAGACGCAAATTGCGTCAACCAAGATATAATATCATCTATTAGATCTCTGGTCAATACCGAATTTTAAAAATTTTATTCGGAAGCGGAGAAGGGGGGATTTGAACCCCCGCGCCGCGCGAACGACCTACACCCTTAGCAGGGGCGCCTCTTCGGCCTCTTGAGTACTTCTCCGAACTGAAAAAAACAGTATAAAATTACCGCTCCTTTTGGAGCGCTATTGCATTATAACTTGTATAAAAATCTTTGTCAATGTAGATTTTATAAGGGTTTCAGCGTTTTTTACCGCCACAAGATATGGGTTTTTTACATATATTAAACACAATTTATAGAAGATATTTACCGCCCTTTTCCTCAGGTATTTCAGATCCATTACTCTGACTTTTTAATTATGCTATACTACATATGCAATACTACATATATATAAAACTTTTAAGGAGACTGAAATGTCCAAATATACTTTTAAATGCCCCTGCTGCCAAAAGCTCATCTTTTTCGATAATCTGACAAACGAAGCAGTATTCCTGGATCCTTCCATGGAGGAGGAAGAAAAGAGAAAAAGAGATCTGGCCTACGAAGGGGTAAATCACCGAATGCAGGCTCAGATGAAGGCTCTTATTGATGCAGAAGAAGAATCTCCCTTTCCCAGAAATCATCCCATGGGAAATAATCCTTTCTTCAGATAATATCCTTTCCTTTCAGTAAATGCGTTTCGGGTATTGTCCAGTTTAATTTAACAGCATCATAAATATTCCTGTAACAAAAACACCCGGGAGCTGTACTCCCGGGTGGATTATTTTCTTATCCTATTTATATATGCAATTTCCTCGGCAGTCTATGGCCACTACTGCGGGGAAATCTTTTACTTCCATCCGACGAACGGCTTCCGTTCCCAGGTCATCATATGCTATCACCTCCGATGAAGTGATGCTTTTTGACAGCAAGGCTCCGGCGCCTCCCACTGCAGCCATATATACGCAATGATTTTCTATCATGGCTTCTGTAACCTTTTCGCTCCTTTTTCCTTTTCCTATCATTGCCTTTATGCCTCTGGAAAGAAGCAGAGGTGTATATTTGTCCATCCTTCCTGATGTGGTGGGTCCTGCAGACCCTATCACATTTCCGGGCCTTGGAGGCGTTGGCCCCATATAGTATACCGTGATCCCCTTTATATCAAAAGGAAGTTCCTCTCCTTTTTCCAGGGCTTCGTACATTCTTTTATGGGCCGCATCTCTTGCTGAATAGATCGTACCCGTTATCAGAACATAATCTCCACAGGACAGCTCTTCGATCTGCTCGTCTGTTAAGGGGCTGTTTATATTAAGCGTCTTCATTTTATATCTCCTTCGATGCATGCCTGTTTGCATGGCAGCATATGTTTACTCCAACCGGAAGACCTGCAATATGGGTAGGATATGTCTCTATTCTTACTCCTGTTACAGTGCTGCCTCCGCCCAGACCTGCCGGCCCGATCCCGGAGCGGTTTGCTTCTTCTTTTATTTCCTCTGCCAGTCTCCTGGCATATTCCGGAGCATGCTCCATATCCTGTTCCTCCAGCGTCAGGGCATGCTTTGCCATAAGGGCACATAATTCAAAATCCCCGCCTATGCCCACTCCCACAAACATTGGAGGGCAGGCATTGGCTCCTGCGGAAATTATGGTGTCCACTACCGCCTTCTTTATTCCTTCATATCCGTCGGCGGGTTTAAGCATTATTACACGGCTCATGTTTTCACTGCCAAAGCCCTTGGGCGCGAGAGTTATCTTAAATCCTTCTCCCGGAACCATCTTAAGATGTATGATAGCCGGAGTATTATCCTTTGTATTTTCTCTTTCAAGAGGATCTTTAACTACGGATTTTCTTAGGTATCCTTCGTTGTATCCTTCTGCAACACCTCTATTTACTGCCTCTTCAAGATCACCGCCGGTAATATGGACATCCTGACCCAGCTCTATAAAGAAAACTGCCATTCCTGTATCCTGGCATATGGGGATCATATCTTTTTCCGCTATCTCCAGATTCTTCAGGAGATCTCCCAGGACCTTCTTTCCGAGAGCATGCTCCTCATTTTCTTCCATTCTTCTAAGTGACTCTTTCATGTCTTCCGGAAGATAGTAAGCGGCTTCTATGCATAATTCTTTAACTGCTGCCGTTATTTTTTTGCAGGTTATCTCCCTCATTTTGTCTCCTTTTCCCTTTAAAAGGAAAAGTGCTCCATAAGAGCACTTTTATGGTATTATTCAGTCTTTTCTTCCTCTTCACCGTCGTCTTCCATTACTTTGGAAATGCCGGTTACCTTTATATCGGAATCCTTTTTGATATTCATAAGCTTAACGCCTGATGTGTTTCTGCCGATAACGGAGATCCCTTTAACAGGCATTTGGATCAGAGTGCCGTTATTTGTAATAAGCATTATCTCCTGATCATCCTCTGCAGAAAGAGTTCCTATAAGCCGGCCGGTCTTTTCCGTTATCTTATAACAGATAGTTCCCTGTCCGCCTCTTCTCTGCTCCTTGAATCCTGATATATCCGTTCTCTTTCCGTAGCCTTTCTCCGATACAAAAAGTATCTTGCTGCCCTGGACATCAAGCTGCATACCGACGACGCTGTCATTACTTTTAAGTGTCATGCCCTTTACTCCGTAGGAGCTTCTTCCTGTTGTCCTGACTGCTTTCTCGTTAAAACGGATACATTTTCCTCCGGCAGTAACAAGGAATACCTCTCTCTCTCCGTCAGTGTATTTAACATCGATCAGCTCGTCATCATCACGGAGATTGATGCCGGTTATGCCTGTCCGCCTTATATTTGCATATTCTCTTAAAGGAGTCTTCTTTATGATGCCTCTCTTCGTAGCCATAAGCAGATACCGGTCGTTGTTAAAATCGTCGATGGTTATGCCGGCTGTTACCCTTTCTCCCGGCTGAAGCTGGATAAGGTTTATGATAGGTGTTCCCCTGGCTATCCTTGATGCTTCCGGTATCTCGTAGCCTTTAAGCCTGTAAACCCTTCCCTGATTTGTAAAGAAAAGGATCGTATCGTGGGTGCCCGTCATAAAAATATCACGGATGAAATCATCCTCTATGGTAGATGCACCCTTTATTCCTTTGCCGCCTCTCTTCTGGGAATGGAAGTTATCGGTGGTCATCCTCTTTACGTAAGAAAGATTTGAAAGGGTCACCACGATATTCTCCCTCTTAATAAGGTCCTCATCCAGGATCTCCTCGTCATCCTGACCTATCTGGGTCCTTCTGGCGTCACCGTATTTTTCTTTTATCTCAGTAAGCTCGTCTCTTATTACTCCCAAAAGGATCTTTTCGTCGCCCAAAATGGACTTAAGATATTTAATCCTTTCGCAAAGCTCGTCATATTCTGCCTGAAGCTTCTCTCTCTCCAGTCCGGTCAAAGCACGGAGCCTCATATCCACAATGGCCTGTGCCTGGATATCCGTAAGCTTGAATCTTTCCATAAGCCTTGCCTTGGCAACAGCAACATTTTCCGAGCCTCTGATTATGGCGATAACTTCGTCTATAAAGTCCAGTGCCTTCAAAAGGCCCTCTAAGATATGGGCTCTTTCTTCAGCTTTATTGAGTTCATATTTTGTACGCCTTGTTACAACATCTTCCTGATGCTTAAGATAGTACTGAAGCATCTCTTTTAGGTTCATTATCTTGGGAACGTTGTTCACAAGAGCCAGCATTATAACACCGAAGCTGTCCTGAAGCTGCGTATGCTTATAAAGATGGTTTAAGACCACATTGGCATTGGCATCTTTTTTAAGCTCGATGACTACTCTCATGCCTTCCCTGCTGGATTCGTCTCTAAGGTCGGAGATGCCGTCTATCCTTTTATCTCTGACAAGCTCTGCTATCCTTTCCACTAGTCTTGCCTTATTTACCATATAGGGAAGTTCCGTAACTATTATCTGCTGCCTGTTCGTACCTAATGGCTGTATTTCCGTTACGGCACGTACCTTTATCTTTCCTCTGCCGGTCTTATAAGCGGAATTTATTCCGCTTCTTCCGAGAATGACTGCTCCTGTGGGGAAATCCGGTCCTTTTATTATCTCAAGGAGATCGTCTATGTCTGTTTCCCGCTGTTCCACACGGTCATCAATAAGCTTTATAACACCGTCTATGGATTCTCCCAGATTGTGAGGAGGTATATTTGTAGCCATTCCTACTGCAATACCTGATGTTCCGTTTACAAGAAGATTGGGAAATCTTGAGGGGAGAACTGTAGGCTCCTTTTCTGTTTCATCAAAGTTAGGTACAAAATCTACAGTATCTTTATTAAGATCCGCCGTCATTTCCACGGATACCTTGGACAGCCTTGCTTCCGTATATCGCATGGCTGCAGCTCCGTCACCGTCCACGGATCCGAAATTGCCGTGACCGTCTATAAGAGGGTATCTTGTGGACCAATCCTGGGCAAGGTTAACAAGCGCACCGTAAATAGAAGAATCGCCATGGGGATGATATTTACCCATGGTATCTCCGACTATACGTGCACATTTCCTGTGAGGCTTGTCCGGTCCGTTATTAAGCTCTGTCATAGCGAAGAGGATCCTTCTCTGTACGGGCTTAAGACCGTCTCTTACATCGGGAAGGGCTCTGGATGCTATAACACTCATGGAATAGTCTATATAGTACTCTTCCATGGTCTTCTTAAGATCAACCTCGTTTATATTGTCAAAAACAGTACTTCTGTCTTCTTCCAAAACAGATTCCTCCAATCAATGATGCTTTTAAAACGATTAAGATCAGGAAATATCCAGATTTCTTACATACTTTGCATTCTTTTCAATAAATTCCCGTCGGGGCTCTACTCTGTCTCCCATAAGAACATTGAAAACATCATCAAGATAAGCTTTTTCAGCATCATCTATATTTACTCGAAGAAGTATTCTGGTAGACGGATCCATGGTCGTCTCCCATAACTGCTCCGCATCCATCTCGCCTAATCCCTTATATCTCTGGACCTTGTTGTTCTGATCTCGTCCTATCTGTTCCATTATGGAATTAAGCTCTTCGTCGTTATAGGCATACCATACCTTTTTATTTCTCTCCACTTTATAAAGGGGAGGCTGAGCCAGATATACATGACCCTCTTCTATAAGCTGAGGCATAAACCTGTAAAAGAATGTAAGGAGGAGCGTTGCTATATGTGCTCCGTCCACGTCTGCATCCGTCATGATGATTATCTTGTCGTAGCGCAGCTTTTCTATATTGAAATCGTCGTGGATACCGGTACCGAAAGCCGTTATCATGGCTTTTATCTCTTCGTTGCCAAGTATCCTGTCAAGCCTTGCTTTTTCCACGTTAAGGATCTTTCCTCTTAAGGGAAGTATTGCCTGGGTGGCCCTTGTGCGGGCTGTCTTTGCAGATCCCCCGGCGGAATCTCCCTCAACTATAAATATCTCGCAGTTTTTAGGATCCTTATCGGAACAGTCTGCCAGCTTTCCGGGAAGAGCCGCTGTTTCAAGAGCTGTTTTTCTCCTGGTAAGATCCCTGGCCTTTCTTGCAGCTTCTCTTGCTCTTTGCGCCAGCACGGCTTTTTCTATTATTGCTTTACCTACGGAAGGATTCTGTTCAAGAAATTGAGTCAGCTTTTCCGTTACTACAGATTCCACCGCACCTCTGGCTTCCGAATTTCCTAATTTCTGCTTCGTCTGACCTTCAAACTGAGGCTCGGATATTTTTATGCTTACTATTGCCGTTAATCCCTCTCTGAGATCCTCTCCGCTGAGATTTGCTTCGGATTCCTTTAAGAGATTATTGTTTCTTCCGTAATCATTGAATACCTTTGTAAGAGAATTCCTGAATCCGGTTAAATGCATTCCTCCTTCAGGAGTTATTATATTGTTTACGAAGGTATAAACATTATCAGTAAAGGAGTCGTTGTGCTGCAGTGCAACTTCGACCATTATGTCGTTCTTTACACCTTCGCAATATATTATATCGTTATATAAAGATTCCTTGTTCTTATTGAGGAATTTTACGTATTCCTTTATTCCGCCGTCATATTTATATTTAACTTCTTTTTTATTTCCTTCTTCATCAGGGCGAAGATCCCTTACCGTGATGCCAAGGCCTTTAGTTAAAAATGCGGTTTCCTGAAATCTTGTACAAAGGATCTCGTAATTGAATACAGTCGTTTCAAATACCTTTCCGTCGGGCTTAAAAGTAACTTCTGTGCCTCTTTCCTCAGGATCGCCTTCTTTGATGGTAAGCTCCTTTGTAGTGATCCCTTTTTCAAACTCCATGGAATATTCTTTACCGTCTCTGAATACTTTTACCTTGAGCCAGTCGGAAAGAGCGTTAACAACGGATGCACCTACTCCATGAAGGCCTCCTGATACCTTATATCCTCCACCGCCGAATTTTCCGCCTGCATGGAGAATGGTAAATACAACTTCAAGAGCGGATTTTCCTGCTTTTTCCTGAGTATCTACGGGTATTCCTCTGCCGTTATCCTTTACGGTTATGGTATCATCTTCGTTGATGGTTATCTTTATCTCGTCACAGAAGCCTGCAAGAGCTTCATCTACAGAATTATCAACAATTTCGTATACCAAATGATGGAGACCCCTTTCGGAAGTGGTCCCTATATACATACCAGGTCTTTTTCTTACAGCTTCCAGTCCTTCAAGTATCTGTATCTGCTCCGCACCGTAGTCCTGTTCAGCTTTTTTGAAATCCTCATTCATAAATAATTTCCCCGTTTTCAACCCTGAATAATCTGTCTATTTTAAATCTCTTTTTTACATAATCATCCAGACCGGCACATGTGATTATGGTCTGAATTCCTCCGATCCTTTTTAAAAGAGCATTTTGTCTTTTTGTATCAAGCTCTGATAAAAAATCATCAAGAAGAAGGACCGGAGATTCATTGTTCTTTTCTTTTAAAATTTCTATTTCAGACAATTTTAAAGAAAGAGCAGCTGATCTTTGCTGTCCTTGAGAACCGTATATCCTTAAATCTATTCCTTCTGAAAAAACCCCAAGATCATCCCTGTGAGGTCCTACAGATGTGACTTTTGATCTTATGTCCTTATTTCTTTTCTTTAAAAGTTCCTTTTTAAATTCCGATTTATCGGTGGATCTTTCATAAACAAGTATAAGATTCTCTTTTCCACCTGTAAGATCCAAATGAATACTTCTGATGATGCTGTTTAAAGAATCTATATATTTTTCTCTTTCGCTGATGATATATGTACCATATATGACAAGTTGATCATCTAAAACATCGAGAGTTTCTTCGTGCTTCGAAGTGTCTAAGATCTGCTTTAAAAGGGAATTTCTCTGCTCTATTATTTTATTATATTTTGCAAGATATTTCAAATAAACCGGGTTTATCTGACATATCTGCATATCTATAAATCTGCGTCTTCTTGAGGGACCGTTTTTTATTATTGAAAGATCCTCGGGAGAAAAAAGAACTGTATTGAATTTACCTATAAATTCCGAGCTTTTTCTTATGGGGATCCCGTCAAGAGCAAGGCCTTTTTTATTATTCTTTTTAAGATGTATATCTATTTTGTGTTCCACATCATTTCTGATGTATTTAAGACATATATGGGATTCTTCTTCATTAAAATTTATCAATTCCCTGTCTATGGTCGTTCTGTGTGAACGTACCATGGAACACATATACAATGCCTCAAGGAGATTTGTTTTTCCCTGGGCATTGTCACCATAAAAAATATTCGTTTTAGGAGAGAATTCTACAAAAGCCTTTTTATAGTTTCTATAGTCCTTTATCTCCAGCGATTTAATTTGCACTTTTTACGATTACCTCTTCTCCGGAAAAAGAAACAATGTCACCGGGATATACTTTTTTTCCTCTCATGAGACATATTTCTCCGTTAAGAGATACCTGTCCTTCAGATATAAAATATTTTGCATCATTTCCGCTTTGTACAAGAGAAGAAAGCTTTAATAATTGTCCCAGCTTTATATATTCGTCCTTAATAAAAACTTCCTGCATTATTTTGCTCCGGTATTGTAATTAATGGGAACGATAAGATAAACATAATTATCATTTCTTATGATTCCCGGGGCCTTGGAATTTGTCATGTAGAAGGAAATATTTTCATCTTCTATGGCCTTAAGAGCATCGAGAAGATATCTGGGATTGAAACAAATAACTATATCGTCTCCCTCTTTTTCGATCTCTATATTTTCGTTCATATTACCAATGATGCTTTCTATTCTCATATTGAGTTCGTTTCCGGAAATATCAAGTATTACAGGCTTTCTGTCTCCTTCTCTGTCAAAAAGAGCAGCTCTCTCAAGGCAGTCCTGGAATTCCTTTTTATTTACGGTTATCTTTGTTTCGTAATCGTTTGATATAAGTCTTTCCAGACGATAATATTCTCCGTCTATAAGCCTTGATGTTACCCTTGTATCCTGAAATTCAAACATTACATTTTGATTTTCAAAGTAAATATTTACATTATCATCAGCTTCTCCGGAAAGGATCTTTATTACTTCAGATAAAGTTTTTCCGGGAACAATAACTCTTACGGGATCATATTTTTCAGAAAGAGAGATGGTCCTTTTTGATACTCTGTGGCCGTCTAAGGAAGCAACCGTAAGCTCATCATTTTCGATCTGGAAAAGTTCTCCCTTAAGAAGCTGATTTGAATCGTTATCTGAAATGGAAAAAATAGTCTGTCTTATTATTTCCTTTAAAGAGAATTCGGATATTTTTATTACGTTATCCGTATCTATATCAGGAAGGTCTATAAAATCATCACCCTTTTTTCCTGCCAGCATAGCTTTCGATCTTTCGCATTCTATAAGAACGGAATTATCGTTAAAGGATTCTATGTTTATTAAGCTGTCAGGAAGCTTTCTTACTATGTCGGAGAAGAATTTGGCATCAAGAGCTATATATCCTTCTTTTTCTACTGTTCCTTTTATTTTTGTTTCTATTCCCATTTCCATGTTATTGGAAAGAAGAGTTATGGTATCTCCGTAAGCTTTTATGAGAATACATTCCAAGATAGGAAGAGTCGTTCTTACGGGAACGGCTTTAAGTGAAATAGTTATCCCCTGCATAAGGTCTTTTTGAGAACATGTGATCTTCATTTTTTAACTCCCTGTATATAATTATTTATATTTATAGTTATTGTAGTAGAGACTGTTGATATGTTAAAAACCTTTAAGGATCCTTATAAATAAAGGATATGCTTTTATAATAACTTGTTGATAAGTATCAGTTCGGATTGAGTTTTTTAACAATGATGTCGATATTTGATTTCAGTCTTTCATCCTTTTTTATATCTTCCTCTATTCGGTCTGCACCGTAACTAACAGTTGTATGATCTTTTCCCCCGATAAAATCCCCAATGGATTGAAGAGAATTATCTGTATATTTTTTTGCTAGATACATAAATACCTGCCTGGGACCTACTATCTCGGAATTCCTTCTTTTTCCTTTTAATGCAGAAGGTTCCACACCATAATGATCTGCAACTATGGATAATATAAGATCCAGTGTTATTACCTTGTGTTTATCCGGATTGATAAAATTCCTTAAGGCATTTTCCACGGTTTCAAGCTCTATTTTATCTATATTATGAAAATGGGCATAATTATTTACCTGATTAAGAGCACCCTCCAGCTCTCTTATATTTGTATTTACGTTTTCCGCAATATAATGGAGGCTGTCCATGTCCACTTCCATATGATCTATCTCTGTTTTATTTTTAAGGATAGCTACACGTGTCTCGTAATTAGGCGGCTGCACATCAACAGTAAGACCTACTTTAAATCTTGATATAAGTCTTTCTTCAAGACCTTCTATATCCTTTGGAGGTTTATCTGAAGATATTACTATCTGCTTTTTTCTTTCATATAAGGTGTTAAATGTATGAAAGAATTCCTCCTGGGTACTTTCCTTTCCTACCATGAACTGGATATCATCCACCAGGAGCATATCCGTATTCCTGTATTTTTCTTTAAAATTCTCCTGGTTTTTATTCTTTATGGAAGTAATAAGCTCGTTTGTAAAATCCTCTGATGTAACATAAAGGATCTTAAGATTTTTATTCTTCTTAAGAACATGATGAGCAATAGAATGCATCAGATGGGTTTTTCCGAGACCTGATCCTCCGTAAATAAAAAGAGGATTTCCGTATTCTCCCGGATCTTCCGCAACAGCCAGTGATGTGGCATGAGCATATTCGTTATTCGTACCTACAACGAAGGTATCGAAAGTGTATTTGGGATTAAGATTCTGGATATATATATCAGAATTATTATCCGAACTTGATTCTGATGACTTATTTAAAACGGAATTATTGCTTATCTCGTCCATGGAAAGGATGATAACTTCTATTTCCTTACCTAAAAATTCCGATATGGTAGTCTTAAGAGGATATTGAAATTTTTTATTCATGTATGATTCCGCAACCACGATATCATACGTTACATAAAGTGTATCTTCCTCAAAATAATAAGGAGAAAGACGGAGCACCCATGTTTTGAACACGACTTCCGATATATCGTGTTCTTCCTTCATTTTTTGAATTATACTCTGCCAATTATTAATAATATTATTTAACATTTTACATATGTTCTCCGCCTTCAAAATATACGGATATTTTATAATAAAATCGCTGTTTTTACAAATTAAACGAATATTAAAAAAGGCTTATAAAAAGGCAATTTTCTGTTATTTTTTTTAAATAAAAATGATGATGTTAATAAGTGGAAAAATTAATCACTATTTAAACACCGAGATAATATGATAAATATGAAATTATTAAAAAGTTTTCCACAAGTTATACACATTTTGTGGATAAAAAAATATACATAAAGTCTTAATAAATATATGTTTTTAAAGGATTTTTGTTGACTACATAAATTCTTAATAATATAATAACTTGGTATCGTTTAAAGACAGTCCTTACATTTAAATAAAGTTAAAAGGAGGTGTCATATCCATGAAAATGACATTTCAGCCCAAGAACAGACAGAGATCTAAGGTACATGGTTTTCGTAAGAGAATGAGTACGGCCGACGGAAGAAAGGTTTTGGCTGCCAGAAGAAGAAAAGGAAGAAAAGTATTATCAGCTTAGGTCGCAGAAATGTGACCTTTTTTTCTTAATCATCATTAAGGAGAAAGAATGAAATTTTCAGAGTCTTTAAAAAAACCGGAAGATTTCAAAAACGTTTACAGAAAAGGAAGATCTAATGCTGATGAAAACATGGTATTATATTTCAGAAATAACGGTCTTCAGATAAACAGAATAGGTATCGTTGCTACTAAAAAGACAGGTAACAGCGTAGTCAGACACAGGCTGACAAGATTGGTAAGGGAAGCATACAGATCTAAGGAAGGACTGTTTTCCAAAGGAATAGATCTGATAATCATATTAAATAAGGCTTCCGTAGGAAAAAAGACAGGAGACATGGAAGAATCTCTTGTTTCCCTGGCAAAAAGACACAATATACTTAAATGATCTTTTAACTCACCGCCATGAAAAAAGTTTTGATTTCTCAGATCAAGTTTTACAGAAAATATATCTCTCCCGCTAAAGGAATAAGTACGTGCAAATACTATCCTACCTGCTCCCAGTATGCCATGGAGGCAGTGGAAAAGTACGGAGCATTAAAAGGCGGAGCCATGGCGGCATACAGAGTTTTAAGATGTAATCCCTTTTCAAAGGGAGGATACGATCCTGTTCCCTAAGGAGGAAATACATGGATTTTCTTGTATTAACCAAAGTAGGAGGCATTTTAAGTCCCTTTGCAACACTTATAGGATGGATACTTAATGCCATATACAAGTTTCTGGACTTTTTAAATGTGGGTAATGTAGGCCTTGCCATTATCCTTATGACTATAATAATAAATCTTCTCATGCTGCCTTTAACAGTTAAGCAGCAGAAGTTTACAAGGCTTAATGCTGCAATGCAGCCCGAGATCATGAAGATCAGGGAAAAATATACCAGAAGAGCTGATGCTCAGGCCAATGCAGAGATGCAGCAGGAAATGAATAAAGTATACGAGAAATACGGAACATCGGCCACCGGCGGATGTCTTCAGCTGATAATTCAGCTGCCTATAATCTATGCTCTTTTCAGTGTTATCCGTTCCATACCTGCTTATATCGAACCGGTTCATGATATGTATGAGCCTATTGCCAACGGAATTGCAAAAACTGCAAATGCAAACGATATCTGTACAAATCTCATACAGGAGCTGGGACTGAGGACCGGAGCCGTTGATGCAGCAAATCCCGATACCATAATAGATATGCTTAATGTCTTAAGAGTGGATCAGTGGGACAGCGTAAAGGCGGCCTTTGCATCATCACAGCCCGTATTGGAGGCTATAGATGCGAATCTTCCCAATATAACAAATGTAAATAATTTCCTGGGCCTTAATATTGCTAATTATCCCACAACTGACGGATGGTGGCCGGGTGTACTTATACCGATAATATCGGCAGTAACTCAGTTTATAAACAGCAAGGTCAGTCAGGCAAGGAATGATAATAATTCTTCAGGCGGTATGGCAGCATCACTGAAGACGATGCTTTATGTCATGCCCATTATATCAATGGTCATCTGCTTCTCCCTTCAGATAGGTGTAGGCTTATACTGGATAGCCAGAGCTGTTGTACTTACCATTATCACCATCATCATAAATAAGATGATAGATAAAAAGGGTCTTGATAAGCTGGTGGAAGAAAGCAAGGCCAAGGCAGACAGAAAACGCGAAAGAAAGATTAAGAAGCAGGGAGGAAAGGCCGGAGAATTTGATACCATAGCAAACACCTCTCTCAAGAACGTAGGGGAATATAAAAGACCTAAGACTATCAGCGAGCTTGCTGCTTCAGGAAAGAACGTCAAGGATTATCAGAAAGATGACTCAAAAGATGCTCCTCAGGAAACATCTTCCGAGGAGGAAGCAAAGGTCCTTGGAGTTACAGATGTAAAGGATCAGAACGATCAGGCAATACCTGGAGTAAGGAGCATATCTGAGATAGCACATATGCTTGATAAAAAGAAATAATTCAGGAGAAGTAAAATGAATGATTTTATAGAGGTAAGCGGAAAGACGGTTGAAGATGCCATTACTCAGGCGAAGGTCCAGCTGGGCGTTACCAGTGACCAGCTTGAATATGAAATAGTGGAAAAAGGAAGCAGCGGATTTTTCGGCATCGGATCCAAGGATGCAGTTGTAAGGGCCAGAAGAAAGACCTTTGAGCGGCCTGAGAAAAAGAAAAAAGAGCAAAAGACCGAGTCTTTCAGCCAGGTTGAAGAAAAGGAAATAAAGGCAGTCGAAGAGAAAGTCGAAAAGGCGGAAGTAAAAGAGACCTTCGACGATAAGAAGACAGGCGGATTTAAGGAAACAGTCGTTTCCGTAAAGACGATAGATCAAAGAGAAGATAAAGAAAGAGTTCCTCTTGATGATGCAAAAAAAGCAGAGGTCATCGAAAAGACCATGTCCTTTACGGGAGCCCTGCTTACGAAAATGGGTATCGAGAATCATCTTAAGGTAGACTTTAACGACGAGGAGCAGGCGGTGGAAATAGATGTTTCCGGTCCGGATATGGGTGCTCTCATCGGAAAGAGAGGACAGACTCTTTATGCTGTTCAGTATCTTGTATCTTTATACGTCAATAAATTTACAGAGGATTATATAAGGATAAAAATAGATACGGAAAATTACAAGGAAAGAAGAAAGGCCAGCCTTGAAAAGCTTGCAGCCAACATGGCCAACAAGGTGAAGAAGACTCACCGGAGCGTAGAGGTTGAACCTATGAACCCTTATGAGAGAAGGATAATACATTCTACACTCCAGGGAAATCCTTATGTGGAGACCTACAGCGAAGGCGTGGATCCCTACAGGAAGATAATTATCGCACCAAAGAGGTAATAAGACGGGAGCTTCTGCTCCCGTTTTTCTGTAAGAAAAGGCGGAAAAGATATGGATACCATTGCGGCCATAGCTACGGCATCCGGAAATGCCGGAATAGGAAAAATAAGGATAAGCGGCGATGATGCCGTAAAAATAGCAGATTCAGTATTTAAGAGCCCCGGAGGGAAGAAACGGCTTTCTGATGCCCAAAGTCACACTGTAAATTACGGATATATCTGTAATGAGGACAGAGTGATCGACGAAGTTCTTGTAAGCATTTTTAAGGCGCCTAAAAGCTATACCAGGGAAGATGTGGTGGAGATAGACTGTCACGGAGGAGTGATCGCCCTAAGATCCATACTGGAGCTTGTTCTGGACAAAGGTGCAAGGGCTGCAGAGCCGGGAGAATTTACAAAAAGAGCTTTTTTGAACGGGCGGATAGATCTTACGGAAGCGGAAGCCGTAATGGATATAATATCCTCACGGAATAAAATGGCTATGGATAATTCCGTAAAGCAGCTGAGAGGCGCCCTTTACCAGAAAATACAGAAATTAAGAGATTCCATATTAAATGATACAGCCTATATAGAAGCGGCCCTGGATGATCCGGAGCATATAGAAATGGAAGGCTTCGGTGATGCTCTTCTGCCCCGCCTTAAGGAAGAGGCAGAAGAAATAAGAGAGCTTTACTTAAGCTTTAATGACGGCCGTATCATAAGAGAAGGAATAAAGACGGTCATAATAGGGAAACCGAATGCGGGTAAATCGTCTCTTTTAAATATGCTTCTGGGAACGGAAAGGGCTATAGTAACAGAGATAGCCGGAACCACCAGGGATACTTTGGAGGAATATGCGGACTTAAACGGCATCACCCTTAAGATCATAGATACTGCAGGCATAAGAGATACTGCTGATACGGTGGAAAAGATCGGGGTGGAAAGAGCAAAGGAAGCCGCAAAAGACGCGGATCTTGTTATCTTTGTTGCAGATAATTCCGCGGGCTTTTCCGCAGAGGACAGAGAGGTTTTAAAGGCCGCAGAAAATAAAAAGATGATAACTGTCCTCAATAAGACGGACATCACCGACGGAAATATGGATATATCCGTTTTGAAGGAGGCCGCAGGGGAGGATATAATAGAGATCTCCGCAAAGAACTATACGGGGCTTTCTGAAATAAGGAAGCGCATAGAGGAGCTTTTCTTTGCAGGAGAGCTTTCCTTCAACGAGGAGATATACATTACAAACGAAAGGCACAGGAAGGCTCTGCAGGATGCGGAGGAAAGCCTTAAACGTGTAATGGAAAGCATAGAAAACGGTGTGTCGGAAGACTTCTATACCATAGATCTTATGGATGCATACAGTGCGCTGGGGTCCATCATAGGAGAAAGGGTGGAGGACGATATTGCAGACCGGGTATTTGAAAGATTCTGTATGGGTAAGTAAACAGGAGGCACTATGGCTTTGATACATGATGAATATGATATCGCAGTGGTTGGGGCAGGCCATGCCGGGTGTGAGGCGGCGCTGGCTGCAGCCAGGCTCGGTCTTAAGACGGTGGTGTTTACCGTAAGCGTGGATGCCATTGCCATGATGCCCTGCAATCCCAATATAGGCGGCACCTCCAAGGGACATCTTGTGAGAGAGATAGATGCTCTCGGAGGAGAAATGGGCAAAAATATAGATAAGGTCTTTATACAGTCAAAAATGCTCAACAGATCCAAGGGTCCTGCCGTTCATTCCCTCAGAGCACAGGCAGACAAGCAGGCTTATTCCAGAGAAATGAGAAGGACCATGGAGAACACCGACGGACTGGCCATTCGCCAGGGAGAAGTGACGGATGTTCTGGTGGAAGACGGAAAAGTTACAGGAGTAAAGATAAGTACGGGACAGATATATCCCTGCCGTGCAGCTGTTCTGGCTACGGGAGTATATCTTAATGCCAGATGCCTGACGGGAGAGACCATTACATATACAGGCCCCAACGGCCTTATGGCAGCCACTCATTTAACGGAGAATCTTAAAAAGAAGGGCATAGAATTTACGAGATTTAAGACAGGTACTCCTGCAAGGATAGATAAAAGGACCATAGATTTTTCCAAGCTTGTGGAACAAAAGGGAGACGAAAGGATCGTGCCTTTCTCCTTTTCAACAGATCCGGAGACCATACAAAAGGAGCAGGTCTCCTGCTATCTTGCATACACAAACGAAAAGACCCACGAGATAATCCGGAAAAATCTCCACCGCTCTCCTCTTTATGCAGGAGTTATAGAAGGCGTGGGGCCCAGATACTGTCCTTCCATAGAGGATAAGGTGGTAAGATTCGGTGAAAAGGACAGACACCAGATATTTATAGAGCCTGAAGGCACATATACGAACGAAATGTATTTGAGCGGAATGTCTTCGTCAATGCCTGCAGATGTGCAGGATGAGATGTACCGTTCCATGGAAGGCCTGGAAAATGCTCATATCGTAAGAAACGCATATGCTATCGAATATGACTGCATCCCTGCTGTGCAGCTTAAGCCCACATTGGAGCTTAAGAGCATAGAGGGGCTTTTTGCCGCAGGACAGATAAACGGCAGCTCCGGATATGAGGAAGCCGGAGCACAAGGTATAATCGCCGGCATAAATGCGGCCATGTATCTTCTGGGAAAGGAGCAGGTGGTCCTTAAAAGATCAGATGCCTACATAGGCGTACTTATAGATGATCTTGTAACAAAAAGGACAAAGGAGCCTTACAGGATGATGACATCACGGGCTGAATACAGGCTTCTTCTCAGGCAGGATAATGCAGATCAGAGACTCTGCGAAACAGGACATAAGGTGGGCCTTGTGGATGAGGAGACATATTTAAAGGTCAGGGAAAAATATGATGCCGTAAAAAAGGAAGTGGAAAGGCTTAAGGGCGTATCTGTCGGGGCCGGGAAGAGAACAAAGGAATTCCTGGAATCCATGGACTCATCGCATCTTAAAACGGCCGCCACTTTGGCAGAGATCTTAAGACGGCCGGAGATACATTATGACGATCTTAAAGCAATAGACGATGCTGCTCCTGCCCTGCCCGATGCTGTTAAGGAGCAGGTAGAGATCTATATTAAGTACGAAGGATATATTGAAAGAGAAATAAAACAGGTAGAGGAATTTAAACGGATAGAAGGCCGCTTAATTCCTGAGGACATAGATTATAAAATGATAAAAGGCCTTCGGATAGAGGCAATGCAGAAGTTATCTGAAATAAGACCGGAAAATCTGGGACAGGCCTCCAGAATATCCGGAGTATCTCCTGCAGATATTTCCGTGCTCCTTATATATCTGTCCTCAAAGGCAGGTGCAAAATGAAGGATACAGGAATATTAACAGAAGGACTTAAGGATCTAGGGATAAGCCTTTCTTCCGGGCAGATGGAAAAGCTTATAGCTTACTATGATCTGCTTACGGAAAAGAATAAAGTAATGAATCTTACGGCTGTAACGGAATTTGAAGATGTATGCATAAAGCATTATCTTGACAGCCTATCCCTTATCAAGGCCTTTGATCCTGAGAATGCCGAGACACTTATAGATGTGGGAACAGGTGCCGGATTTCCGGGAGTGGTACTTAAGATAGCCTGGCCTCATTTAAGGGTCACGCTTATGGACTCCCTGAACAAGCGGATATCATTTCTGAATGATGTAATAGGCGCACTGGACCTTAAAGATATAAGGGCAGTCCACTCAAGGGCAGAGGATCTGGGAAGGGATAAGGAATACAGGGAAGTGTACGATCTGGCCGTATCAAGAGCCGTTGCAGATCTGTCGGTATTATCAGAATATTGTATTCCCTTTGTAAGAAAAGCCGGCTGTTTTGTGGCATATAAGACACAAGATGCTGGGGAAGAGATCCTCGGCGCGAAGAAGGCCATAAATGTTCTTGGCGGAGAAGATCCGGAGATAATATCCTTTAATCTGCCGGGAACGGAGTTTAAAAGGGCTCTGGTACGGATAAATAAGATAAAGGACACACCGAAAAAGTATCCGAGAAAAGCCGGGACTCCCGGGAAAGAACCAATAAAGTAAAAAAGATTTAAAAGAAAAGCTTCGGCGGAAAATGCCGAAGCTTTTTATATATATAAGAAATGCCTGTAAGAGATAAGTTTAATTCTTCCACTACTCTTCCGTATGCTTTGCCCGTGCTCTGGAGGCTTTGGAAGATTTTTTCGTGGGCTCCGGAATGTTGGAATTAAGGGCCATTTCCAGAGCGTCCTTTTCTTCCTCGGAAAGAGAAATATAGGATTCGCCTTTTATTATCTCTTTTATGTATGTATAACAGCCTTCCCTTGAATGTATGGAATTCATTATGTATCCGGAATTCTCTTCATCAAGGACGGCGTAAGCAAAGGAGAGCTTGCCTCCCAGCTCCTTAAAGGCATCATAATTTACGATACCGTATTTCTGAAATGCCCTGGACATGCTACGTTCAACATTCTTAAGGCGCAGATCCATAAGCTCGTTAGATTCCTTAATATTGTCCAGCTCTGCTACTCTTCTGCTTAAGGCCTCCTCCAGATTTTTGCCGGATTTTCCGCGCATAAAAAGGTCATATTTTCTCTGAAGACCGTTCTGCCGGAGAAAGAGAAGTATTACCAGAATGATCAGCACAAAAACGCCTATGCAGAACCCATAAAAAATAAGGGGATTTATGGATGCTCTGGTAACTGTATCAGCGGTTTCTTCTGTATTTATTATAATCTCGGAGGCAGACTCCGAATAAAGTATGTTGAACATTTAGCCTTAGCCGAGAGATTCGAATATATCCAGGATCCTTTCCAGATCCTCCGGGGAATAATACTCTATCTCTATCCTTCCTTTTTTATTATCAGCAGAAACAACGGAGACCTTGCTGCCTATTATGTTTCTCAGTTTATCTTCTATTTCCTTATAGGCTGCAGATTCGTTGTATTTCCTGCGTACCTTTCTTTTTCCGCTAACAGGGCGCAGAAGCGCCTTAACAAGCCTTTCCGTATCTCTAACGGAAAGATCGCCTTTTATTACTGCTGAAACTGCCTGCTCCTGAAGCTTTTTGTCATTTATCGCAAGAATAACTTTTGCATGACCGGCAGAAAGAGATCCGTCTATAACAGCCTCCTTTGCCTTGTCGCAAAGCTTGAGCAGACGCAGGGAATTAGTTACTGCAGAACGGCTCTTAGAAACCTTTCTTGCAGCCTCCTCCTGTTTTAACCCGAAATCATCTATAAGCTTCTGATAAGCATAAGCCTCTTCTATGGGGTTAAGGTCTTCCCTCTGGATGTTTTCGATCAGGGCAACCTCTATTACTTCCTGAGGAGAGTAATTTCTTATTATGGCAGGGATCTCCTTAAGACCGGCATTCATTGCCGCTCTCCAGCGCCTTTCTCCTGCAATGATCCTGTAATTCCGTCCCTGTTTCTGTACCAAAAGAGGCTGTATAACTCCATACTGAGCTATAGATTCCGTAAGCTCCTTGAGAGATGCATCCTCAAACCTTTTTCTGGGCTGGCCTTCGTTGGGCTCAACAGAGGATATTTTCAGCATAACGGGAGCACCTGTAGCCTCAGGCACTTCCTGGACACTGTCCTTTTTGGCTGCAGCCTTTTCAGCTGCAGGTTTAGCTGCTTTTTTTGTTTTTTCCGCCTTTTTATCAGATGCCGGTGATTTTTTAGGTGCCGGTATCAGACTGTCTATACCTCTTCCAAGACCGCCTTTTTTTATTGCCATTTATCAGGATCCTCTCTTTCGATAACTTCTTCAGCCAGCAGCCTGTAAGCATTGGCCCCTGTGGATCTGGGGTCGTAAACCGTAATGGGCATGCTGTAGCTGGGGGCTTCCGCCAAACGGATATTTCGCGGAATAATGGTTTCATATATATTTGCATCCAGGTTTGCCCTGACGTTTTCAACCACTTGAGCAGAAAGATTAGTACGGGAATCATACATGGTAAAAACAATGCCCTCTATTTCCAAAGAATGATTGAGCCTCTTTCTGAAAAGATCTATGGTGTGCATCAGCTGAGTAAGGCCCTCCAAAGCGTAGTATTCGCACTGGATGGGAACAAGCACCGTATCTGCGGCACACATGGCGTTTACAGTAAGAAGACTGAGGGACGGGGGACAATCTATAAGGATGTAATCGTATGCTTTTCTGACGGAACGCATGGCATTCCTAAGTATCTTTGAATTATTATCGAATGAGACAAGCTCGATCTCCGCTCCCGAAAGGTCCATATTGGACGGCACAAGAGAAAGACCGGGTATGGAGGTGGATAAAACTGCGTCCTTAAAAGAGCACTCTCCCAGAAGGATATCGTAGGTGCTGTTTTCAAGGCTGTTTTTGTCGGTGCCGAGACCGCTGGTAGTGTTGCCCTGGGGATCAATATCGATCACAAGAACCTCTTTACCTTTTTCGGCAAGGCATGCAGCCAGGTTAACAGTTGTAGTTGTTTTTCCGACACCGCCCTTTTGGTTGGCTACGGCTATCACTCTGCCCATTTTTACCCTCCTGTTGAAGAAATTATAACAAAAGAAAAAACGTAATACAATAAAAATGTTCCACATGGAACATAATAAAAAGGAGAATGTTCCTCGTGGAACATTCTCCCTAAAAGGTTTGTTATTATTTGAAAAGATTAAGGAAGCTGTTTAAGAGACCGCCCTCTTTTTTCTTCTTCTTTTTCTTCTTGGAAGATGAGGTATCGTCAGATCCGAACAGTCCGGAAGCCGCGCCTGCAAGGTCGCCGAGATCAACGCCTCCGCCGCTGCCGCCAAGAAGACCGCCGAGTAAGGATCCTATGCCTGAACCGCCTGACTGAGATCCTGAAGATGTGCTTCCAGAAGTCTCTTTACCGAGAAGCGACATAAGGAAAGGTGCAACTGATGCCAGGATAGATCCGACATTTCCTATGGAGAGGCCGCTCTTTTCGGATATGGATCTTTCGGCAGATTCTACATTTTCTTTACCGAGAAGATGTCCGATTATCTTCGCTCCGTCATCCTGGTCTGCGCTGCCAAGAAATGAAGATATATCGGATATGTCAACCGCGCTGTGGTCTGACAATGCCTTTTCAAGAGAAGCCACACCTTCTTCCGTGGAAGCATTCTTCTGCATACCTGTTAAAAGCTCGGGCAGGGCTCCTTTTATAACGGAACCGATCTCGTCGGTACCAATACCAAGTTTTTCGCTTATTCCTATAAGATTATCGCCGGAAAGCATGCTTTCCAGTGAACTAAGATCCAGATTTCCCATATATATTTCCTCTTATTCGTTTTCTATTTTAATATCAGTGTCAGCATATTCCGGATGACGGCCTGCACAGAATTTACAAAGTGAAGTTCTGCCTGCCTCAATAGCTTCCGTTACGGTTCCCTCTGTAAGGACCTGGGAATTGACTATTGCCTGACAGTCGTCATCAAGATGATACTTTCTTCCGAAGGTAGTCCAGTAAACATCCTCTGTGATAATACTTTCTGCGGCAGCCTTTTCTTCTGACGATATGGGATCGAAGTCGGCTGAAGCAACGCCTGTTATCAAAAATGCCGCTGCGGCAATGGCAGTTACTATAGTCTTTGTCTTTTTGTCCAGGTCTTCATTCTTAAGAAGAAGGACAATAAGAGGGAGGAAGCAAATGGCAGCCATTATAACGCCAAGCTCGCTCCACAGATAAAACTTAAGTTTGTTCTTTTTAGAAGGAGGATTTATACGATTTGCCTTCTTCCATAGTTGCGCTGCAGTTATGGCCAGTGCCAGGTCTGCTACGATAAGTATGATGAGCCAAACCATTTTGTTTGAAACATACATGGCGTTGAGAAGGATCATGATCGCGACTATTTCGCAACCTATAGCCAGGGCCCACAATACAAAGGCGATTATCCTTAAAGTTATTGAATTCCTGCCTTTCTTTGCTTTAGGAGTATCTTCTGTGGAATCTTCGGCTGTATCAAGGGCTTCTTCAACTTTGGCTTCGACTGTACCGGCGGCTTCCTTAACTTTCTTTTTGCCGTCACGAATTATTTGCTTTGCCATTTTGGTCCCTCCGTTTCTGATCATATTGTTTGTTTAATTCTAGTTTATTAATAATGGTTTGTCCAGCAAAACAAAGGCGGGTATTTACACAATATTAATAATAGGAAAAGCTCCGGATAATTCCGGAGCTTTATATTCTCTGTAATGTTCCACATGGAACATTACATCTGTTCGGGAGCCTCGAGTCCCAGAACTGCAAGGGAATCTCTGAGTATTTCTTCCGTTACTTTTGTAAGGAACAGTCTGGAACCTTTAACATCCGTTTCTTCCGTAAGGATCTGATCCTCGTGGTAGAATTTGTTAAAGGCCTGGGCAACTGCCATGGAGTATCTTGCCACTATGGAGGGCTCATATTTGTCAGCAGCATCCTTTATAACTTCCTCATACCTGTCAAGCTCCTTCATAAGATCCAGAGCAGGGTCGTCGGAAAGAGCAGAGGGGATGGGCGTTGCAGGAGCATCACCTGACTTACTTATGATACTGCAGCATCTTGCATGAGTATATTGCACATAAGGACCGGTCTCACCGTCAAAGCTGAGCAGTTTATCCCAGTCGAACACGACATCCTTTATCCTTTGAGTGTAAAGATTACTGAAAACAACTGCGCCTACGCCTACGGCCTTTGCGACTTCTTCCTTATGGGGAAGAGTAGGATTCTTTTCTTCTATTATATCCGCCGTTTTATCAATTGCTTCCTTAAGAATATCCTCGGCGAAAATGACCTGTCCCTTTCTTGAAGACATTTTGCCGCCGGGCAAAGAGACCATGCCGTAGGGAACATGAACCAGCCCCTTATACCAATCGTAGCCCATCAGCTCGATGACCTTAAACCACTGAGAAAAATGAAGCTTCTGCTCAAGGCCCGTAACATAAATACATTTAGTAAAATCGTAAGTTTTCTTCCTGTAAATGGCAGCTGCGATATCTCTTGTGGCATAAAGAGTGCTGCCGTCTTTTTTAAGCACCAGGCAAGGGGGCATATCGTAGTCGGAAAGATCAACGATCTGCGCACCGTTATCTTCCTTTAAAAGTCCTTTTTCCTTAAGCTCCTCAATGGCCGGAGCCATCTTGTCGTTGTAAAAGCTCTCTCCGTTGTAGGAATCAAAGGAAACACCGAGAATATCATATATCCTCATAAATTCTTTGAGAGAAATGTCCAGGAACCACTGCCAGATGGAAAGCGCTTCCTGATCGTTCTGCTCCATCTTTGCGAACCAGCTTCTGGCCTCATCTTCAAGAGAGGGGTCTGTCTCTGCTTCCTCATGGAAGCGTACATAAAGGGACATGAGCTCCTCTATGCCTTTTTCTTTTACAAGCTCTTCCGATCCCCATTTCTTATAGGCAACGATAAGCTTTCCGAATTGGGTCCCCCAATCGCCGAGATAATTTATACGAACAACATCATATCCCTGCTTTTTAAAAATATGGTAAAGAGCATTTCCGATAGTAGTAGTCCTAAGATGTCCCACATGGAAATTCTTGGCCACATTGGGAGAGGAGTAATCTATACAGATCGTCTGGCCTTTTCCTACATCTGATGTGCCGTATTCTTTCTTCTCCTGTAAACGGGACAGTATGCCGGATGCCAGAGCCTCCTTGTTTATAAAGAAATTAAGATATCCGCCGCTAGTGCCGACATTCTTAAGGAAGTCTTTGGCAGGGATAAGGTCGCAAAGCTTTTCTGCAATGGCCGGGGGAGCCATTCTAAGGGCTTTGGCAAGTCTAAAGCACGGAAAGGCCATATCCCCCATTTCCTTTTGCGGGGGAATTTCTATATATTCCATCACATCTTCCTTTGTGATGCCGGTATCCTTTGTAATACTTGATAATGCTTCGTATATCAGCTCTGATATCTTTTCTTTCATGAACGGTCACCTCTTATAAAATAAACATATCCATAATACACCAGAGGGCCTTATTTATCCATAAAAACATTGTACTGGAAGCGGGAATGTTTTATAATACCATGGTATTTATCTTAATGAAGATACCAACAGAGGTGGGAAAATGCTTGATATAAAATTATTGAGAAACAACTTCGAAGAGGTTGAAAAGGCCTTATCTGGAAGGAACGAGGATTTCGATCTGGGAAGGTTTAAAGCCCTTGATGAAAACAGAAGAAAGCTTCTTGCAGAGGTGGAAGAGCTTAAGAGCAGACAGAATGCCGGCTCAAAGGAGATCCCTGTTCTTAAAAAGGAAGGGAAGGATACCACATCTCTAATGGAGGAGATGAAGCAGCTTTCCGACCAGATAAAGGAAATGAGCGGCAGGGTACAGGATGCGGAAAAAGAGCTTAACGACTATATGCTTACGATTCCCAATATCCCTCACCCCGATGTGCCTGCAGGCAGCTCTGACGAAGACAATGTGGAGATAAGGAGATTCTCCGAACCGAGAGAATTTGATTTTGAGCCCAAAGCTCACTGGGATATAGGTGCGGATCTGGATATCCTTGATCCGGAAATGGCTGCAAGGACTACCGGCGCGCGGTTCACCTTTTATAAGGGGCTGGGAGCAAAGCTGGAAAGAGCCATTGGAAATTTCTTCCTGGATGTGCACGGAAATCAGGGCTATGAGGAGATATTCCCCCCCTTTATGGTATCAAGGGATTCCATGACAGGAACGGGACAGCTCCCCAAATTCGAAGAGGATGCATATAAGGTAACCGGCGACGGCAAAGAATATTTCCTCGTGCCTACGGCAGAAGTGCCCGTAACCAATATGTATAGAGATACGATACTTGACGGAGCAAAGCTTCCCCTTAAGTATTGCGCATATACCGCGTGCTTCAGAGCAGAGGCCGGTTCTGCAGGAAGAGATACACGAGGCCTTATCAGGCAGCATCAGTTTAATAAAGTGGAGCTGGTAAAATTTACAAAACCCGAAGAATCTTATGCAGAGCTGGAAAAGCTGACAGCTGATGCGGAAGAAGTCCTTCAGATATTGGGCCTTCCCTACAGAGTAGTAAGGATATGCGTCGGCGATCTGGGATTTACGGCGGCTCTTAAGTACGATATCGAGGTATGGATGCCCAGCTACGGCAGATATGTAGAGATATCCAGCTGTTCCAATTTCGAAGCATTTCAGTCAAGGAGAGCAAATATCAGATATAAAGCCGCAGCAGACGATAAGCCTCAATTTGTCCACACATTAAACGGCAGCGGTGTGGCAATGGGAAGGACAACTGCAGCCATTTTGGAGAATTATCAGCAGGCCGACGGAAGTGTAGTTATTCCGGAAGCTTTGCGCCCTTACATGGGCGGACTTGAAGTAATAAAAGCCCAGGGTGATTGATTTTTTTGAAAATGCAGGTATAATCATTACTGCAATGCAAATATCGGAGCATGCAAAGAGCATGCTCCGATGGGATATATGTTTCCGTAGCTCAGTAGGATAGAGCGTTCGCCTCCTAAGCGAAAGGCCGCGCGTTCGAATCGCGCCGGGAACGTTTAAGACGAGCAAAAGAGAGATCTTTTGCTCGTCTGTTTTATTTCAGAGGTCTATATTAAAGAACGATATGGGTTAAAACCCACGATTCTGTTTTGCTTTTTTACTTTGATTTTACAGTATATTTACCCCTGATGCCGTAAATGTTTCATTGTTTGCAGAAGAAAAAAGCAGGATGCATCTCTCCCCATTTATCTGTGCGGGATAAATATCCTATTGATCGTCGCCGGCCTTGTAAGGAAGAGCGCAAAACAATAGGGGAAATAGGCTCTTTGATACATTTTTGCTATAATGATAAAAAGCATGATCGATTACGAAAAGGAGGATAAAAAATGTTTCGTGAGATGTTAAGGCATAAGCAGCAGCTTCCTGAAGAAGAATGCCTGGAGATCCTTAAAAGCGAGCTGCGGGGCGTACTGTCTGTACTGGGAGATGATGATTACCCTTACGGCGTGCCCATAAATCATTATTACTGCGAAGAAGACGGAAAGCTTTATTTTCACGGCGGAAAAAGCGGACACAAGATAGATGCTCTCAGGAAACATCCCAAAGCTTCCTTCTGCGTATACGATCAGGGATTTAAAAAAGACGGAGACTGGGCGCTTAACATCAGGTCCGTTATCGTATTCGGAACAGTGGAGTTTATAGAGGATACAGAGGAGATATACCGTATAAGCAGGGATCTCAGCCATAAATTTACTGATGATGAAAAATATATCCAGCATGAGATCCTTCGTTCGGGTCCGGGGACCCTTATGTTTGCACTGGTACCGGATCACATTACGGGAAAGATCGTAAAGGAATCGTAAGGAAGAAGGGGGCCTCTCCTTAGTGGAACTGACTTCTTTTGAAAGATTAAAGATAAAGAGTCTTAAGAGCTTCGCTCTTAGGGCTCTTTTTTCATGTGCCGGGCCTTTTGTAATTTGCAGGAAAAGTGCTTCTTAGGTATACTATTATAGAATAATTATGTGATCTTGCAGGTGATATGATGAAAAAGCTGGGCTTTGTTACCCACTGGTACGGCGAAAATATACCGGGCGGCGCAGAATCGGAGCTGCGGGGACTGGTAGAGCATCTTTATGATAAAGGCGTGGAACTGGAGGTCCTTGCGACCTGCGGAGAAATGCTTAATTCAGACTGGAGCAAAAATTATCATCAGGAAGGACTTGATACCTCAGGCCGTGTACCTGTCAGGCGGTTCAGGGTCCGTGAGCGGAACGAGCAGGCATTTAATGACATAAACAAATTACTTATGGCCGGCCGCAGTGTCAGCTATTACAAAGAGCAGATCTTTATGAAGGAGATGATCAACAGTCCGGATCTGTACTCATATATCCGGCATCATAAGGATGAATACAGTCTCTTTGTCTTTATTCCCTATATGTTCAGTCCCATATATTACGGCTCTATGGAATGTCCGGAAAAAAGCGTTTATATTCCCTGCTTTCATGACGAGGCATATGCACGCATGAAGATATTTAAGGAGCTGTATCCGAATCTTCTCGGGATGATGTTCAATTCCCTTCCGGAAAAAGAGCTGGCAGAGGAGCTTTATGATCTGTCTTCCGTAGAGAAAACAGTACTGGGAGTAGGCCTTGACACTGATGCAGAAGGTGACGGAGAGGCCTTTAAAAATAAATACAACATAAAAGATCCTTTTATACTGTATGCAGGGAGAAAGACCGAAGGCAAAAAAGTGGATCTTCTCCTGGATTATTTCAGGGAATACAAGAAAAGAAGAGACAGCCGCTTAAAGCTTGTCCTTATCGGCGGCGACGAGATCCGTATCCCTTCCGAAATAAGGGATCAGGTCATGGATCTTGGTTTTGTGGACGCAAAGGATAAAACAGACGCCTACAGGGCAGCATCGCTTCTTTGTCAACCCTCTCCCAACGAGAGCTTTTCCATAGTCGTGATGGAAAGCTGGCTTCAGGAGAGACCCGTGCTGGTATCAGGAGCATGCGCAGTCACAAAAAATTTCGTTAAAGAGGCAAACGGAGGCCTTTATTTTGAAGATTACCCTCAGTTTGAAGCCTGTCTGGACCGCATTCTTTCAAATAAAGAAGAAGCTGAGAAGATGGGACGGCTGGGACGGCAATATGTGATCGATAATTTCTCATGGGATGCCATAACAAAGAAATGCATGGACTTCCTTGGGATGCTGGATAAAAAAGTAAACAGAGAGGTGTAAAGATGGGGATCCCTGTTAAAGTTAAGAAATTAAGAGAAGATGCCGTAATACCCACATACGGCAGCGAGTACAGTGCGGGATGCGATCTGTACGCGTGTATGGATGAAGATGTCTGCATCATGCCCGGAAGGACAGAGATCATAAAGACAGGGCTTGCCATGGAGATCCCGGAGGGATATGCAGGCCTTATATATGCCAGATCGGGGCTTGCCACAAAAAAAGGGCTTGCACCTGCCAATAAAGTAGGCGTGGTGGATTCGGACTACAGAGGTGAGATAATGGTGGCTCTTCATAATCACAGTGACGAGGAAAGGACTGTTGAAAAGGGAGAACGCATCGCACAGCTTGTTATAACTCCCTTCCTAAAAGCAGATCTTATGGAAACAGAGGAACTGGGGGAAACCGGAAGAGGAACGGGAGGCTTCGGATCCACGGGTTCAAAATAATTCCGGAGAGTAAAGGGATAAAAAATGAAATTTACAGACAGAGAATTCATACCCCTGTTATTCGGAGGCGATATAAATGTATACAGTATGGCGAGAGCCTTTTACGAAGAGTATCAGGTAAGATCCATATGCTACGGAAAGTATGAAGCCAGCCCCGATGCAGGGAGCCGGATCATAGATTATTCGGCAGACAAGGATATTGAAGAGGACGATACTTTCCTTGAAAAAATACGTCATACAGCATTGGTGCATAAGGACAAAAAGATACTTGCCATAGGATGCGGAGACAGTTATGTAAATCTTTTGAGCAAGTACAGGGATGTGCTGCCGGAAAATGTTATTGCCCCTTATATAGATCACGAACTTCTGGATGATCTTCAGAATAAGGAGTTCTTCTACGATCTCTGCGACAGAAATAATGTGGAGCATCCGGCCACCTTCGTGTATGACAGATCAATGGGAAATAATGTGCCGCATAACTTCCCTTATCCTGTAATATTGAAGCCTTCAGTAGGTGTTAAGTTCTGGGAGCATCCTTATCCCGGACAGAGCAAGGTTTATTATATCGATTCCGAGGAGGAGCTT
Organism: uncultured Eubacteriales bacterium; assembly: GCA_902797845.1. Taxonomy (GTDB): domain Bacteria; phylum Bacillota; class Clostridia; order Lachnospirales; family Lachnospiraceae; genus RUG14319. Next base: position 28,669 of record CADBUJ010000022.1, read on the forward strand.
ATCTCCACCCTTGATGACATTTACGGAGCAGGCTACCCCGATAAGATGATAATCCAGGATATGGTGCCCGGTTACGATGATAAGATGAGAGTCCTCACCTGTTATTCCGACAAACACGGAAAAGTAAAGATGATGTGTATGGGACACGTGCTGCTGGAGGAGCATCAGCCCCACGGAAGAGGAAACCATGCAGTAATAATCACGGAGGATATGCCGGACATTGCTTCTCAGGTCAAGTCTCTTCTGGAAAGTCTTGATTATAAAGGCTTTTCCAATTTCGATATCAAATACGACGAAAGAGACGGAAAATACAAATTTTTTGAAATTAATACAAGACAAGGCAGAAGCAATTATTACGTGACAGGATCAGGCCTCAATCTGGCTAAGTATGTTACAGAAGAATACGTATACGGAAGAGAATGTCCAGAAGGGGAAGTTCCCCGGGAGAACCTGTGGCTTGTGGTACCCATAAGGGTGGCAAGGACTTATGTCCATGACAGAGAATGCTTAAAAAAGATGAACGCTCTTATTGCCAAAGGACATTATGTGGATCCTATGTATCTTAAAGGGGATAATAAGATCAAAAGAAGGCTTAAGGTGATCAAGGACCATTTAAGGCATTTCAAAAATTTCAAGACTTATTACAAATAAGGAAATCAAATGGATAAAGCAAAGAAACTGGGCGTACTGGGGGGCATGGGCCCTCAGGCCAGCGCCTTCTTCTACAACAACATCATAAAGCATACAAAGGCAGAAAAGGATCAGGACCATCTGGACATGGTCATTATTAATCATGCATCGATGCCTGACAGGACAAACAGTATCCTGAGAAATGATACAGAGGAGATAAGATCGCTTCTTATAAAAGATATTAAAGACCTGGAGTCAATGGGCTGCAGCGAGATAGCCATAACGTGCAATACCTCCCATTATTTTTTGGAGGATCTGCAGAAGGCTGCCGATGGTCATATCATAAACATGATAAGTGAAGCCGTAAGATATGCTCTTGAAAAAGAAAAAAATGCTAAAAAGCTGGGGATAATCGGAACGGACGGCACTCTCAGCATGGGCCTTTATAAAAAGGCCTGCAGAGATTACGGAGTTGAAGCCATATATCCTTCCAAAGAAAACCAGAAAAAGGTCATGAGCATTATTTATGATGATATAAAAGCAGGCGGAACAGGAGACCAGATGATCTTTATGGAGATACTGGATCAGCTGAAGGCGGAGGGCTGTGATGTTATCATCCTGGCCTGCACAGAGATCTCCGCCTATAAGGAATATCACGGAGTTCCGGATATATGCGTCGATGCCATGGATGTCCTCGTAAGGGAAGCCATCCTAAGATGCGGCAAGGAATATACGGAGTAATATGCTGATGAATGGAAAGACTTTTATAAAGGATTACATAGAAGAACTTAAGAAGAGAGATCTTTATGTTAAGGGTGGAGAAGATATTATAAATACCCCCGTAGCGGTCTTTACATACGATTCCAGAGATGTTAAGGAAGGGACTCTTTTTGTGGTAAAGGGTGCCGCCTTTAAGGAGGAATATCTTAAAGAGTCCGTACAAAAGGGAGCCTTTTGTTATATAAGCGAGAAAGAGTTTGATGTTCAGATACCAGGCATTATAGTTACTGATATCAGGAAAGCTATGGCTTATGCAGCAAATATCTTTTACGGCTATCCCCAGAAGGATCTTAAGATGGTTGGGATCACGGGGACGAAGGGAAAGACGACTACGGTTTATTATCTAAAGGCCGTATTTGACGATTATCTCCGGTCTCTGGGAGATAAGGAGTCCGGCATCACTTCTTCCGTGGATTATTATGACGGGATAACTCTGGAGGAATCTCACAATACAACGCCGGAGGCCATGGAGCTCCTTAAACATATAAGAAATGCCGCTGACTGCGATCTTGGCTTTTTCGAAATGGAGGTTTCTTCACAGGCCCTTAAATATGACAGGGTGCTGGGACTTAGATATGATGTGGGCGTCTTTCTTAATGTTTCCGAGGATCATATCAGCCCCATAGAACACAGTGATATGGAGGATTATTTTTCTTCCAAGCTTAAGCTGTTTGAGCTTTGCGAAACGGCTGTAATAAATGCGGACAGCGATCATTTTGAGCGTATAAGAGAAGCTGCGGCAAAAAGCCGTAAGATCCTTACCTTCGGGATCGGGCATGATGCGGATGTATTCGGTTTTAATATTAGAAAAACAGATAAGGACATAACCTTTTCCGTAAGATATAAGGATACGGAGGAGGAATATATGATAACCATGCCGGGGCTCTTTAATGTGGAAAATGCCCTGGCTGTAATAGCTGTTTCTCTGGAGCTCGGCATACCCGCGGAATATATAAAGTCCGGGCTTAAAAGAGCCAGAGTTCCCGGCAGGATGGAGCTTTATACATCAAGGGACGGCATCATAAATGCCATCGTGGACTATGCCCATAACAGGCTCAGCTTTAAAAAGCTTTTTGAATCCGTTAAAAAGGAATATCCCGGGATACCTGTTCTTGCGGTTTTCGGATCGGCAGGCGGAAAAGCCTTTTCAAGGCGAAAGGATCTGGGAGAAGTGTCAGCGGAATATATGGATATGATATTCCTTACGGAAGAGGATCCCGGAGAGGAGGATCCTTTACAGACCATGGAGGATATAGCAAAGCATATAAGGCCAAAGGGCGTTGAGCATTATCTTATTGCCGACAGGAAGGAAGCCATAGAGGCGGCCCTTTCAAGACATGATGAAAAAACCGTATATCTTATCCTGGGAAAGGGTGCAGAGACCACGGAAAAGATCGGCAAGGCCTATGTTCCCTATCCTTCCGATGTGGATATAGTTACGGAATATATAGAGAAATATGACAGAGGTGACATATGAGCCTCTATGAGGACCTTATAAAATATAAAAACGAAGGGCCATATCCTTTTTGCATGCCGGGGCATAAAAGAAATCCTGAATTTCTGCCCGGGGAGATAGTTGATATCACGGAAGTGGAGGGCTTTGACGACCTTCATGATCCTAAGGGGATCATAAGGGAATGCGAGAAAAAAGCCGCTCATTTATATGATGATTCGGAGACGTTTTTTATGGTCAACGGATCAACTGCCGGCATTCTGGCTGCCATCATGGCCGTAAAGGGGAAAAACGGAAAATATCTGGCGGCGAGAAACTGCCACAAATCAGTCTACAACGGCATATGTCTTGCGGGAGCACCGGTCTCATATATATATCCTGAAAGGGATAAGAAATACGGATATTTAAAAGCGGTAGATCCTGCGGAGGTGGAAAAGATACTGGGTGAAGGCGCAGGCCCGTCCGAAGACAGGATAAGAGAAAAGTATTACGGAGTAATAGTAACATCGCCCACGTATGACGGAGTCGTTTCAGACATAAAGGCCATTGGAGATATATGCCATAAATACAAGGTGCCCCTTATAGTGGACGAGGCCCACGGAGCCCATTTCGGAATGGATGAAAGGCTTCCGGGAACATCTGCGGGGATCGGGGACATAGTCATCCACAGCCTTCATAAAACATTGCCTGCCCTTAATCAGACGGCGCTCATACATGTTTCAGGCGACTTGGTGGACAGGGACAGGCTGAGATATTATCTAAGCGTATTTCAGACCAGCAGTCCCTCATATCCTCTGATGGCATCCATGGACAGCTGCATGGAGCTGCTTCGGGACAAAGACCGCATAAAGGGGCTTTACAACAGGCTCTTTTCAAATATAGACAGGCTGAAGGAAGCTCTGCAGGATACGGGGTTCTCTATAATAAATACGGATGATGCCACAAGGCTTCTTCTGGGAGAAAAAGACGGGCGGCCTGTGGGAAGGCTTCTTCAGACGATCCTCAGAAAAGAGGGGATCGAGCCTGAAATGGCCACGGACAAATATGTGGTCCTTATATCCACCTTATGTGATACGGATAGGGGATTTGATATATTGATAAAGGCCTGCAAAAAGGCAGAGGAAGAGCTCGGGAATATGCCTCTTCCGGAGCCTGCACCAAGCGGTCCCCTTCCCGGGACGATCTCTGTTTTCAGCATGTCTGATGCAGAGGGAAGCGGCGCAAAAAGCTTTATTCCCGTGGAGGATTCTCTGGGGAGCATCGCTGCTGGACCGGTGTTTGCATATCCTCCGGGAATACCCCTTGTTACATCAGGGGAAGTCATAACGGAAGACATTATAAAAGAGATAGATCATCTCAGGAAAGCGGATATAGACCTTAAGGGATTAAGGGACGGAAAGATATCCGTATTAAGAATGGACAGGAACATGTAAATGGGTAAGATATATTGCATCATGGGCAAAAGCGCATCCGGAAAAGATACAGTATACAGAATGCTTCTGGAGGACAGGGAGCTTTCTCTTAAGAGAATGGTGCCCTACACCACAAGACCCGTAAGAGCAGGAGAAAAGGACGGAGAGAATTACTTCTTTACCGACGAGGAAGGCTTTAAAAGCCTTTCGGAGCAGGGCAAGGTGATCGAAAGCAGAACATATGATACTGTTTTCGGCCCCTGGAGGTATTTTACGGCGGATGACGGAAGGACAGACCCCGGATCCTTTGACTATATTCTTATTACAACACCTGAAGGCTATAAAAAGATAAGGGACTATTACGGAAAAGAAACAGTTATTCCGCTTTATATCGATCTGGAAAACGGTGAAAGGCTGAAAAGGGCCATCTTCAGGGAGCAGCAGCAGACGAAACCTGACTACAGAGAGGTCTGCAGACGGTTTCTTGCAGATGAAGAGGATTTTTCCGGGGATAAGCTTGAGGCCCTGGGCATTGAGGAGTCCTTTGATAATACAAACAGCACTATGTGTGCCGAGGCCATAAAGAGCAGGATCCTGAAGAGCTGAGGAGGACCGCTTATGGAAGATATGGAGTTTAAGGATTTTAATGATATAGTCGGGCATTATCAGGTCATCGAATACATGAGACGTGTCATAAAAGATGACAAGGTCACCCATGCTTATCTTTTCAACGGACCTGACGGTACGGGGAAATCTGTGCTTGCAAAGCTTTTTGCGAAGACCCTTCAATGCAGGGAGGGTCTGGGAGACCCGTGTCTTAAATGCAGATCATGCCTACAGGCAGATTCCGGAAATCATCCGGATATCATATTCGTAAAAGGGGAGAAGGAAGGCATCATCGGAGTAGATGATATCAGAAAGCAGGTAAACGAGGATATTTACATAAAGCCTTACAGCTCCAGATATAAGATATATATAATCGACAATGCGGAGGAGATGACTCCCGGCGCCCAGAATGCACTTCTTAAGACCATAGAGGAGCCTCCGGAATACGGAATAGTCATGCTCCTTGCCAACAATAAGGACAAGCTCCTTATCACCGTAAGGTCCAGATGCGTAACTCTTAATATGCAGCCGCTGGATGATGAGAGCATAAGAAGCTATCTTATGGAAAGGCACGGTATTTCTGCGGATGATGCCAGGATCGCAGCAGCCTACGGCAGCGGAAACCTGGGAAGGGCTCTGGAATTTTCCCTTAATGCAGGGAAGCGGGAGATACAGGAAAAGGTGCTCGATATGGTAAGAAATATAGACAGCCTCTATATTTACGAGTTAAAGAGTGCCATAAAAGAGATTTCGACGTATAATGTAAGTCTCACGGATGTGCTTGATATGATGCTTATATGGTATAGGGATCTGCTTATGCTGAAAGCCACGGGAGATATAGACCTGCTGAATTACAGGAACGAATACAGTTATTTTAAAGACAAGGCCAGAATATTATCATACAGTGGCCTGGATTCCATCATAGAGAGTATAGAAAAAGCCAAGGCCAGATTGGAGGCCAATGCGTCACCGGAAATAGTCCTGGAGATGCTGCTTATAAATATAAAGGAGAACCAGAATGGCTAATGTTATAGGGGTCAGGTTTCGCCAGACCGGTAAGGTCTACTATTTCGACCCTGTAGATCTCAAAATAGAAAAGGGACAGCATGTTATAGTGGAGACCGTAAGAGGCGTGGAATACGGTACGGTTTCCTTCGGAAACAGGATAATAGATGACAGCGAGATACAGAATCCGCTAAAGCCTGTTTTAAGAATGGCAACGCCTGATGATGACAAAAAGGATGCGGAAAACCGCATCAAGGAGAAAGAGGCCTTTTCCATATGCCTTGAAAAGATCAAGGCGCACGGTCTGGAAATGAAGCTTCTGGATACGGAATACACCTTCGACAACAACAAGATACTCTTCTATTTTACAGCTGACGGAAGAGTTGATTTCAGGGAGCTCGTAAAGGATCTTGCTGCCGTTTTCAGAACAAGGATAGAGCTTCGGCAGATAGGTGTAAGAGACGAGACGAAGCTCTGCGGCGGTGTAGGCATCTGCGGAAGGACTCTGTGCTGCTGCAGCTATCTTACGGATTTCAGCCCCGTTTCGATCAAAATGGCAAAGGATCAGAATCTTTCCCTTAATCCCACAAAGATCAGCGGAGTTTGCGGAAGGCTTATGTGCTGCTTAAAGAACGAGGAGGACACATATCTTTATCTTAATTCCAAGCTCCCCAATATAAATGATACGGTTACAACACCGTCAGGAGACAGGGGACAGGTAACATCCGTAAATGTACTGAGGCAGACCGTAAAGGTGGCTGTGGATATAGGAAACGATGAGATAGAGGAAAAGGAATACAAAGCAACTGATCTTAAATTCAAGGTCAGAAAAAGGGAAAATAAGGTTACCAGAGAAGAGATGGAGGCTCTCAAGGAGCTGGAGGATAATGGTTGAGCTTAGACCCGGAGAGAGACTGGACAGTCTTCAGAGAAAGGGATACAGGATAATTCAAAACGAGAACGGCTTTTGCTTCGGCATGGCTGCCGTTCTTTTAACATCATTCTGTCATATAAAAAAGGGAGAGAAGGTGCTTGACATGGGAACAGGCACCGGAGTGATCCCCATACTCCTCTGCGCCAAAACAGAGGGGGAGAGATTCTTTGGTCTGGATATTCAGGATCAGTGCGTGGACATGGCAGAAAGGAGCGTTGCCCTTAACGGCCTGTCGGACAGGATAAGCATAATAAAGGGAGACATTAAAGAAGCCTCTTCCATATTTAAGAATTCAGGTATAAATGTGGTGGTCTCAAATCCCCCTTATATGCCCTTTAAGGCGGGAGAGATCAACCCCGAAAGCGCAAAGGCCATCTCCAGACATGAGGTAAGCTGTACCTTAAGAGACGTTTTAAGGGAGGCCGGAAAGCTGCTTCCTCAGGGCGGGAGGTTTTATATGGTACACAGGCCCTACAGACTGCCGGAGATTTTTACACTTATGAAGGAATACCGTCTGGAGCCCAAAAGGATGCGGATGGTACATCCCGGCAAGAATAAGGAACCCAATATGGTCCTTATTGAAGGAGTAAAAGACGGCGGAAGCTTTTTAAAGGTTGAGAAGCCTCTTATCATCTTTGATGATGACGGCAGCTACGATCAGGAAGTGGCGTCCATTTACGGATAAAAGGAGCGATTGATCAAAAAAGAAGATATTTAATAATTGATTAATAGATTCGATTTATTTTTGTGGCATAATAAGAAGGTGTTTTTAAAAACAATTTCCAATGAGGAGGAGCATTATGGAAAAGTTTTTCAAGCTTAAGGAGCACGGCACCAATGTGAGAACAGAGATCGTTGCCGGACTCACCACATTTATGACCATGGCTTATATCCTGGCCGTAAATCCCAACATCCTTTCCGCAACGGGAATGGATTCCGGAGCCATATTTACAGCCACAGCCCTGGGTTCTCTTGTGGGTACTCTCTGTATGGCTCTGTTAGCCAATTATCCTTTTGCCCTTGCACCGGGCATGGGACTTAATGCCTATTTTGCATATACTGTTGTAATAGGTATGGGATATTCCTGGCAGACTGCTCTTACAGCAGTACTTATCGAAGGCATCCTTTTTATCATCCTTACCCTTACCAATGTCCGGGAGGCGATCTTTAATGCCATACCTAAGAATCTTAAGGTGGCAGTTTCCTCCGGTATAGGACTGTTTATTGCATTTATCGGTCTGCAGAATGCAAAGATCACTGTTGGGGGAGCTACCCTGGTGGAACTTGTAAAGATCGATTCAAGCAATTTCCATGATGTGGGAATAACAGTTATCCTGGCTATTTTAGGAATCATCTTAACAGGAATCCTTGTTGTAAAAAATGTTAAGGGATCGATCCTTATAGGCATCATCGCCACATGGATCCTGGGCATGATATGCGAAGCAGCAGGCATCTATGTACCTAACGCAGAAGCCGGATTTTTCAGCCTTTTCCCTGACTTTTCAAACGGTATAGCCATACAAAGCGTGGCACCCATATTCTTTAAATTTGATTTTTCCAATGTACTTACCTTTGATTTCTTTGTAATAATGTTCAGCTTTTTATTCGTGGATATCTTCGATACACTGGGCACCCTCATCGGTGTTGCCACGAAGGCTGACATGCTGGATGAAGAAGGCAAGCTTCCCAAGATCAAAGGCGCGCTTATGGCAGATGCCATAGGAACCACTGCAGGTGCCATACTGGGAACATCCACGGTAACCACTTTTGTTGAGAGTGCATCCGGTGTGGCAGTAGGCGGAAGGACAGGTCTTGCATCTGTTGTAACAGCCGTACTGTTCGGACTTTCACTGTTCCTGTCACCTATCTTCCTGGCAATACCTTCATTTGCAACAGCTCCGGCACTTATAATAGTTGGATTCTTTATGATGCAGAACATTACAAAGATCGATTTCAACGATGCATCTGAAGCTATCCCCTGCTATATCTGCCTGATCGCAATGCCGTTCTTCTACAGTATTTCAGAAGGTATCTCCATGGGCGTTATCTCCTATGTACTTATCAACCTTCTGACAGGAAAGGCAAAGGAGAAGAAGATCAGCATTCTTATGTATGTGCTCTGCATACTGTTTATACTCAAATACATTTTCCTGTAATATACGAAGAAACCATAATAAATTCCGGCCCGGGCTTTACGGGCCGGTTTTTTATGTTCTTAAACAGTCTCCTTTTACTTTGGGGAGATAAATAATATAATTCTTTCTAATGATCTTCTAATGATACGCTGTTAACCTGTAAAGATATTCAAAGGGAGGGATCATATGAGGATATTATTGGCGGAAGACGAAAAGACCCTGAATAAGATACTTACAAAAAAGCTTACGGAAGAAGGATACAGTGTAGACAGCTGTCCGGACGGAGCGGAAGCCCTGGAATTTCTGGAATACTCGGAGTATGACGGTGCCATCCTTGATGTGATGATGCCTAAGCTGGACGGTTTTTCTCTGGTTAAAAGGCTGCGCGAAAGGGGCAACAAGGTGCCTGTACTCTTTCTTACGGCCAGGGATGCCATAGAAGACAGAGTAAAGGGACTTGATCTGGGGGCAGGAGATTATCTTGTAAAGCCGTTCTCCATGGATGAGCTGATGGCAAGACTCAGGGCCCTTACAAGAAAAGGGAAGACAATAGAGGGCAGCATCATCACGGCAGGTGATCTCAGTCTTGATACGGCGTCACACAGAGTCTTCAGAGGAGAAAGGGAGATACAGCTTTCCTCCAAAGAATATGCTCTGCTGAATTATCTGATGCATAACAAAGGTATCGTGCTGTCCAGAGAGACCATAGAAGACCATATATGGAATGCGGATTACGAAGGCGGCACCAATGTGGTGGATGTATATATAAGTTATCTCCGGAAAAAAATCGATGAGGGAGAGGATAAGAAGCTTATACATACAGTAAGAGGGACAGGCTATATTCTAAAGCCGGAGGATTAACATACATATGGGAAAAAGAAGCATCAGATTCAGGCTTACATTTTTTATCTCGCTTGTACTTATAGGAGTGGTGGGAATAACATTTTTCACCATGCGGTTTGCTTCCGGCATGGTCCTTAAACGCACCATAAGAGATTATCTTATAAGCACCGTTGAGGAAAATGTGGGAGAGATCAGATATAAATCCGAAAAGGACATCATAGACGGTAATACATATATAGATTATGAAGACGGATATCTCGAGATCGATCTTAATTTCATGGATGTGGTCAATGATGTTCATGCTGCCCTTTACAGGGAGGACGGCACTCTTATCTACGGGGAAAATCCCCTTTCTGTGGAAACTGAAAAGATAGGGTTTACTGATACTTATACTTTCAGCTTAACGGCAAACGGCATTCGGTACGATATATATGACAGAAGATTAAACATGGAGCTGCCGGGAGGAGAGAGCCTTTGGATAAGAGGGATCGTTCCGGAAACAAAAAGCGAGAGTCAGCTGTCTGATATTACTGCTATTTCGCTTATTCTTTTATCCATTCTTATCATACTGGCGGTCACAGGCGGATACTTTCTTATTAAGAAGCTCCTTTCACCTCTTCGCAGGATTGAAACTGAAGCAGAGGAGATATCAAAGGGCGATGATCTGGATTTCAGATTTTCCGTAGAAGGACAGAGCAGGGAGATAGCCAGTCTTTCAGGTGCCTTTAATAACATGCTGGACCGCCTTTCGGAATCCTTTGAGGCTGAAAAGGAATTTACATCAGACGTATCTCACGAGCTTAGGACACCGACAGCAGTTATCCTGGCTCAGACGGAATATACCCTGGAGAAGGAACGTGATAAGGACGAATACATAGAAGCTCTTACCGTGGTGGAGGAGCAGGGCAGAAAAATGAAGGACCTTATCGGTGATATGCTGGACATGAGCAGGATGAGCAGGGGCACCGACAAATACGAGCTGGAGCAGCTGGATCTGTCCTCCCTTGCGGATGATGTATGCTCCGATATGGATAAGATAGGGATAAAAAACATTTCTCTAAGAAGAGATATCGAGAAGGGCATATATGTAAAGGGCAACAGGCTCCTTCTGGAAAGGCTGCTCAAGAATCTTATAAACAACGCTTATTCTTATGGAAAAGAAGGCGGAAACGTATGGGTATCCCTGAATCTTGACAGGGAAAGCAAAAGGGCTGTGATAAAAGTAGCTGATGACGGGATCGGCATGACTGAAGAGGAATGCGGAAAGATCTTCGAAAGGTTTTACAGAAGCCAAAGCTCCAGAGAGATAAAAGGTACAGGCCTGGGGCTGGCCATGGTAAAAAGGATAACAGAGCTCCATAAAGGAAGCATAACCGTAAAAAGCGCTCCGGGAGAAGGCTCCCAGTTCACAGTTGAGCTCTAATACAAAACATGCGAAAAAAATAATAATTTTTTTTTACTCTAATTATTCTTTAATAAAAGGATTTTATATTAATGGTAACATCCGGATAAAGAATAAGATAAGGAGGACTTAAAATATGAAAAAATCAACTATAGCAGCAATTTGTGTTGCAGGAGCCCTGGTTCTCGGAGGCGGAGGCGTTTATGCAGCCGGAACCATAGCAAAAAGCAATTCTATAAGCGAGGATACTGCATTAAACTTTGCATATGTGGATGCGGGTATATCTCCCGGAGAAGCGGAATTTATAAAAACCGATTTTGACTTTGAGAACGGTAAATTCGTATATGACATAGAATTTATCGCTAACGGAAAGAAATACGATTATACGATCAATTCCTCAAACGGCATGGTAATGGAAAGAGAGGTAAAAGAGATCACATCTCTTGCAAAACCTACACAGAACAGCGGAAATACTGCTTCCACAGGTACACAAACCGAAAGCAGCGCTGCACAGCAGACTGAGGGACAGGCAGCTCAGAAGGATACAGAGGCTGCACCTCAGGGAAATGCAGGGACAGATCAGAGTGCGGATAATCAGGGAAATACATCCAAAACTCCTTCAACTGGAACACCTGCACAAACGGCACCTTCAACAGCGCCTTCAACCGCACCTACAACAACACCTTCCACAACACCTGCAGCAACAACTCCCGTAGCCACACCGTCTCAAACACCTTCAGCGCCCGCTGCAGCAGCGGCAGATATAGGCCTTGATAAGGCTAAAAGCATAGCTCTTGCAAATGCAGGCGTTTCTGCAGGCAGCGTTACCTTCAGTAAGGCAAGGCTTGAGAGAGATGACGGAAGGATGATCTACGACATAGAGTTTTACGGAAACGGCGAATGGGATTATGAGATCGATGCAGCAACAGGGGCTATACTGGATAAGGAATATGAGGCTCCGAGGGTTCAGCCTTCCGTAACATCACCCGGAACGGCACCTGCAGCACCTTCAACAACACCTTCTACAACACCCGCTCCCTCATATGACTACGATGATGACGACTGGGATGATGACAGGGATGACTGGGATGACGACAGATACGATGACTGATGATATTGCAGGTAACACTTTATAGAAGGCTCCGCAACGCAGTGACTGTTTTTATGAGTGTGTGCAGGAATCTCTGTAAATGGGTTTTCTGAGATAGTACTTATATCTGAAGGCCATGAAATAGCAGTATTCTCAGCATCAGGCGGATGTTTTCTTTATAACGGATACTGATATTGGTATACCAACAACGGGCGGGGCTCTCCGCCCGTTGTTCTGTGCAGAATAAGGATCATCCAGCGGTTCAGTTTGCGGCATGTGATATTCAGGCTATTGATGTAGTATTCCTGGAGGAGCTTTTGGAGGAGCTGGCGCTTACTTCGGTCGTCGTCACGATCTTCTGTACGAGTTCTTTTCTCTTGCTGTACAGTAAAAGGCCTCCTGTGACTAGTGTATATCACAGGAGGCACTGAAGAAATCGCTTATTACGTTTTTATTCCTTAGTTATGTAATCGTTTCAGGAATTCGTGCGACCGGTTACCGGCTTTTCCTTTTTCTGTACATCCAATGTCCTCCGGATGCAGCCAGACACAATGTACTGAGCACAAAAAGGACAATGCTCAAATAATAATCCGTGTAGGCATCCCCTGTCGGCACTACCGGGATCGTTGTCTCTGCCGGATCTATAGACTTTGTTGGTTCAGATGGCTCAATGGGCTCGGCTGGTTCAGCCGGCTCAGTAGGTTCAGTTGACTCAGTTGGTTCAGACGGCTCAGTTGTCTCCGACGACTCCTCCTCATTCAGTTCATTCTCATATGTATGGTTTTTATCTTCTGTCATTTCTCCGTTGACAACGTTTCCGGAATCGCCGTCCACACTCGTCACATATCCCTCTTCTAAGTAGTCTTCTTCCGTAATCGTATATTGTATGCCTGTCGGAATATTCTCAAAAGCTTTGCTCTGACCATCTTTTAATGTGAAGGTATAAACCCCTCCGGAACCTGTTGCGCCATCAGGAAGCTCAGAAGATAATTCATAGGGCTGAGAGTCATTAAAGAACTCTACCGTGAACTCAAAATTTTTGTCCTTATCTCCTTTATTTCCGGTCACTTCCTTTTCTATACTAAGAGAAAACCGTTTAAGCTTATTCGTGATAGTATAGCCTTCATCATAATCCTCTGTCGCAAGCTCTTCAAATCCGCCTTCCCTTTCATAAACATCCGGCGAGATGTCTTCAGTGATCTCTTCTACTATTTCATCAGAAGGCACTGTAAACACATATTCCCAGGCGTTGCCTGACTTTTCAGGCTCAGCTGACGTATAAGTGTTTTTATCCGTTGCCAGGGTCAACTCCAGCTCTTCCGGCCTGGTTTCCAATTCGTTATCAAAATCATCCCATACTTTTTTCACCAGAATATCTTTGTATTGTATGTTTCTGAAAGTGGATACTATATCTTCATCTCCAATAGCACCGGAAGCGTTGGTCTGGGATATCAAAGTATACTCATCCGGTATATTCACTTCTTCAACAGTGTAAAAATAGCCTTTCGGTACGTCATTTATCGTCAGTTCCTCTCCAGCCTTCAGACTGAAGGAATATGTCTGTGTGTCTATATCGTATGTCAGTCTGCTGTCTTTAGTCAGGTCATAGACGTAAATATCAGTTCCATGCACGATCTCCGCCTCATCAAGATAGTCGGGCACATTATTCAGCGGTTCATCTACATAACCGCCAAATACGACATTAGATCCGGAGCTTGCCTGTGAGAGCAGTATATTCACTTCTGTTTGGGTCAACTCGTAAGTTTTAAACCTGATCTGGGCACCGGATGCCGTGGCTGCTCCCAGAAAAACACCTTGATAATTTACGGGCATATTCGGAATGAAGATATCCGCGGACAACTTATCGCAGTCCGTAAACATATTTGCAAAACCGGTAAGGTCATTCGGCGAAGCAAGATAAAACATGTTAAAATTCAAACCGCGCAGATCCAGATATTCCAGATTCGAGCATCCTCTGAACATGCTGCCGAATAAATAACACTTAGGCATATAGAAATTGCTTGTATCAAGTTCAGTCAATGATGAACAGCCCTGAAACATGGCTCTTGCGGCCCTTACATTATGCATTTTCAGATTTTGAATATTTTCTATAGTAGTCAGATTTGACATATTATAGAACCAGTTTTCGGTCTGGTTCGGTATGATCTCGTCTTCAAAAACTATTTTCTTTACCTGCGTTGTCAGTATCTGATACCAGGGAGAAAACTTATTGATTATTGATTTGTTGTAGGAGGCATTATTCCATGTGACTTCTGTCTTTTCAAAGTCGGCATAATAGGTCTTTGTTCCATCTGTCTGACCGGTCGTGTATTTGCCGGCGTCATCTCTGAAAAACGTCAGTGTCTCTGTAGAACTGTCAAAGACCGCATAAGCCTCACCCTCCGGATAAGGATATTCGATTTCCTCTATGATCTCAGTCACATGTTCTTTCCATATTTTCAGCTGAAAGTCAAATTCGGTCGAATCATTCGGCACATTTGTTTCTTTTTTGATCGTCAGATCATGTGTGGGAGCCTTGGCAATAAAAAACGAATTCTGCCATATATTTCCGCCTGTGGATGTTACATAGACCCCCATGTTGGAGGAATCTGTGTAGAATGCGCTGATCGCCACCATTGGATTGTAAGCATCATTTTTTCCCGTAAGCGGATTATAGACATAGTCATCTACTTCGCTTAATAAACCAGAATAACCATAATACCACTTTTGTTTGTCTTTCTGACTAAGACCCGTATCCGGAATCGTAAATACACAAGGCTGCAGTTCTATTTCTTTCATTGCGGTAGGGACTGGCATAGAGATTTTAGTGGCATCTATCGGCTTGTTGCCTTCCCTCGGACCACCCAGGTTGTTTAAAGAGCCGTATGTGATAATAGGATCCACCAGCGATGTACCGTCATCATAGGTAAGGGAATAAGTTGCTTTATGCAGATAAATATTTAGCACCAAATAACCTGTGGCAGGGTCATCCCCGAAATAGATCAGTTTTTCATCTTTTGTATATTCCGAGGAGGTAGAAACAGTCCGTGAATTATTAGCCCAGACCATATCTTCGATTTTCAGCTTAAGATGAATATTTCTGTTGTTTAATGTCCCTATTACTCCATAGTCGACGGTGATCTTTGCCGGGCTGTCCTTTTTAAGCTTTACGATCATGCTGGATCTCGTATTCTGACGATGCCATGCTCTGTATATCTCGTAATCCGTTTCATTTTCTACGGTTATATCGGGCGCGTCAAAATGGGTCTTATAAACGATATCCGATTCAAAGTCTATTCCTTCATAAACGATCTCCGGATCTGAGGCCGGGTCTTCAGCGAATGCAGAAAGATTCGTAAGAGAAAACAGTAAGGTCATTGCGATCAGAATTGCTGTAATATACTTTTTCATTTTAATTACTACCCTTTCATAAGCAATGCTAAACAGTCATCGGCAGTACCCTAATAAAGGCGCCGCATTATAAATATGGTTCCAAAATATAAAATTCCGTCGTTAATTATATAATAATCTTCACATCGTCTCAAATAAAAAGAAAGTGAATCATGGTGCCAGGATTCAGGTTCACTGGAGGCATGCTAAAAACAGTCATCCGGTGAAGCCTTTTTCTTTCTTAAAATTAACTTGCCAAATCTGTACGGGAAGAGTATACTACCTTCGTTAGTTAGTTTATTCTAACAAAAATTTGTTTATATAAACAACAGAGGTGAGAAGATGTCACTTATCGAGTTTAAAGGCGTAAGCCGTATTTATTCAGTGGGAGAGCATCAGCAGAAGGCTCTCGACAATATAGATCTGTTTCTGGAAAAAGGGAAAATGGTTGTTATCCTTGGACCCAGCGGTGCAGGAAAGAGTACCCTTCTTAACCTGCTGGGAGGCCTGGACAGTCCTACGGAAGGCACCATAGTAGTTGACGGGAGAGATATTTCCGATCTTTCCAGTGATGAGCTTGCCGAATACAGAGCAGAAAAGGTGGGATTTGTTTTCCAGTCATACAACCTTATACCTACTCTTACGGTAGGGGAAAACGTGGAGCTTGTTAAAGAGATTTCACCTAAAGCATTGGATACAAAGGAAATGCTTTCTGAGGTGGGTCTTTCAGATCATATCAAAAAATTTCCGTCGGAGCTTTCGGGAGGCGAGCAGCAGAGAGTCTCCATCGCCAGAGCCCTGGCAAAGAATCCCGAGATACTTTTATGCGACGAGCCCACAGGAGCTCTTGATTCGGAAACGGGAGTGGTGGTCTTAAGGTCCTTATTAAACATGGCTAAAAGTTACGGGAAGACCATCATAATAGTTACTCACAATCAGAATATCGCAAAGATCGCAGATGTGGTCGTTACCGTTAAAAGCGGCAAGATCAGATCGGTGGAGGAACAGGCATTCCCTGCCGCTCTGGAGGAGGTGGACTGGTAAATGCTGTTCAAAAAGCTTATCAGGACCATGGGAAAATATAAATCCCAGTTTATATCGATGGTCATTATGGTTGTCATAGGTATAGGCATGTTCGTGGGATTCAATATCGAATGGTATACCCTGGAGAAAGATGTAAACGATTTTCTGGCTGATTCCGGTTTTGCGGATTACAGACTGATAGATACAGCAGGTTATTCCGCGGAAGATCTGGATAAGATACGGGAAATAGAAGGCGTGGATAATGCTGCCCGCTATCTGTCTGTAAATGCTACGGTAAAGGATACAAAGAAAGTTCTTGCCGTAACAGTAACGGAGGATATGGATGTTTCCGGATTTACCCTTATGTCCGGAGAGGAGTACGACGAGGAGTCGAAGGACGGTCTTTGGCTTTCTGACAGATATGCCGAGGAAAACGATATATCCCTTAGCGACACCATCACCATGGAGTATTCCGGCATCGAGATAAAGGGAACGGTCAAGGGCCTTGTCAAATCGGGTGAGTTTCTGGTATGTGTTCCGGATCCCACTCAGCTTATGCCGGATTTTGATAATTACGGTTTTGTATATATTTCTCCCAGGATGCTGGAGGATGTAATGGGAAGGGAATACTATTCCCAGATAAACGTTCTTTCCTCCATGGGAAGAAAGGACTTTACCAATGCCGCAGATGATGCATTAAATACAACATCACTTATAGTATCCAAGGATGATACCATATCCTATTCGGAGTCCATGGGAGAAGCAGAAGAAGGAAGGACCATGGGAGCCATAATGCCTGTCATCTTTCTCGGTATAGCGGTCCTTACCATGATAACCACCATGAACAGGATCTCCATAGCAGAGAAGACTCAGATAGGGACCCTTAAATCTCTCGGCTTTAAGGATAAAAGGATACTGCGTCATTATACCTCCTACGGCATATTTATAGCGGCTGCAGGAACCATACCCGGAATTGCTCTGGGATATCTTATAGGCTGGTTCATCATGAATCCCGGCGGGGCCATGGGAACATATCTTGATATGCCCGACTGGTCGCTTCATACTCCGGTATTTATCTGGATAGTGCTGGCGGCGGTCGTGCTGCTGATGATACTTGTTACATACCTGTCCGTTAAAAATATTCTTAAAGGCACACCAGCAGAAACATTAAGGCCGTATACGCCGAAGAAGATGAGGAAGCTTCTTCTGGAAAAGACACCTGTATGGGACAGGATGGGCTTCGGCACAAGATGGAACCTGAGGGACACATTCCGCCATAAGGCAAGGAGTCTTATGACATTATTCGGCATCGTCAGCTGCGTGACCATCCTTACGGCAGGGCTTGGAATGAATGATACATTCAATGCCTTTCTTAAGGAGAATTACGAGGACACTATCCTTTACAGCAACATGATATATCTTGATGCAGAGAATATTACACAGGACGATGTGGATGAGCTTTCGGAAAAATATGATGCCGACAGAGGGACGCAGATAAGCGTGCTGCTAAATAAGGAAAAGACTGCTTCGGTGGAGATATATGATCTGAAAAATGATCTGGTCCGTTTTATGGATCCCAACAGCGAAAATGTAGAACTGACGGACGATGGAGTATATGCCTGCGAGAGGCTGAAAAAAGAATTTGACCTTAAGGAAGGAGACGAGCTTACCTTTTCGCCTTTCGGCAGTGATGACGAATACAAGGTCAGGGTCGCAGGATTTGTAAGATCTTCCAGCGAGAGCATGATCATGACATCCGGCTATGCCAAAGAAGCAGGAATACCTTTTATTACGGATATACTCTACACGAAGGATGCTTCCGTGGAATCTGAGAGCAGGATACTTAATGTCCAGTCAAAGGATAATATCCTGGAATCCTTTGATACCTTTACTCAGATAATGTATATGATGATAGTCCTTCTGGCTGGAGCAGCAGTTATCCTCGGTATCGTCGTCCTTTATAACCTGGGTGTTATGAGCTATACGGAAAGATACCGGGAAATGGCCACTCTTAAGGTCCTGGGATTTAAGGATAAGAAGATCGGAAAGCTTCTGATAAGTCAGAATCTGTGGATGACGGTAGTCGGGATAATCATAGGTATCCCCCTGGGGATAGGAGTGCTGAAATTCCTCCTCTCCGCCCTGGCATCGGAATATGAAATGGGCCTTGTGATCGGGCCTGCAACATATCTTATAACCATATTGCTTACGGTGGGGATGTCCCTGCTGGTAAGTCTTATGATATCAAGAAAGAATAAAAAGATAGATATGGTAGAAGCCCTTAAGACAGCAGAGTAAGGGCGAAAACGGGAGCATGCTCCCACAAATAAAAATGACAGTTTCTATAGGTTGACCCATACTTTCATAGGAGAAGCACCTTCGCAGGACCCCGCGAAGGTGCTTACTCTTTTTACGGAAACTATTTTGCCGTGGTTTCCAGATATTTTTTTGTTTCTTCGATATAAAGCTCTCCCATTTTGCTTAAGGGATGGTCTTTCTTTATGATATAACCTATCTCCATTTCGTAGTCCGAGGAAGAACCCTTGCCTGTTTTTAGGGGGACTGCCAGATAGTCGGAGCCGTTCAGCTCCTCGCAAATGATGCCTGAGCATATGGTGTATCCGTTAAGTCCCACCATGAGATTAAGGACCGTGGCCCTGTCATTGCATTTGATTATCCTGGAATACTCTCTGCTGGAATAAAGTTCCTCTGCATAATAAAGGGATGCATTGTCGCCCTGCTCAAAGGAAAGGCACGGATAATCCTCCAGCTCCGACATTTTGATATAAGGCCTTCCTGCCAGGGGATGGCCCTTCCAGATATAAACATATGCTCCGCATTCTATGAGAGAATGATATTCCAATTCATTGGCCTTAAGTATTTTTTTGATGGCTGATCTGTTGAAGTTGGACAGATAAAGTATGCCTATCTCGCTCCTCTGGGTGGATACGTCACTTATTACTTCCCTTGTCTTTGTTTCCCTTATGGCAAATTCATATTCCGACATATTGAACTGCTTTGCCATTTCCACAAAGGTCTTGACTGCAAAAGTATAGTGCTGAGTGGACACGCCGAATTTCTTTTTAAGCTTTTCGGGCATACCGTATTTTCCCATGAGAGCCTCATATTCCTCATAAAGCTGACGGGCATAAGCGATAAATTCGGAACCGTCGTTTGTAAGGGCTATGCCCTTGCCGCTTCTTGTAAATATGGTGATGTTAAGCTCGGATTCAAGCTTCTTGATGGCTCCCGATAAGGAGGGCTGAGACACATAAAGAAGCTCGGCAGCCCTGTTAAGGGAACCGGCTTCGGATACTGTTATGGCATAGTGTAATTGCTGCAGAGTCAAGGGACTCCTCCTTTCTTTAAGAACCGAACGGGTCTTTGGGAACAGCCTTAAGGCGAAAGGGCCTCCCGGAAGGAATGATTCCGGCGGGCCCTTTTATGGAAAATGCTTTTAATCTTCAAATAAGGGAGTGGAAAGATATCTGTCTCCCGTGTCGGGAAGTAAGACAACTATGGTCTTACCTTTATTCTCGGGACGCTTTGCTATCTCTGTTGCAGCGAAAAGTGCCGCTCCGGAAGATATGCCGACTAAGATGCCCTCTTCCCTGGCAAATGCTTTTCCTGTTGCAAATGCATCTTCGTTTTCCACGGGAATGATCTCGTCATATATGTCCGTGTCCAGTGTGTCGGGAACAAATCCGGCGCCTATTC
The DNA here is from genome assembly GCA_902797845.1 of uncultured Eubacteriales bacterium. Lineage (GTDB taxonomy): Bacteria > Bacillota > Clostridia > Lachnospirales > Lachnospiraceae > RUG14319. The sequence continues at coordinate 49,089 of CADBUJ010000022.1, forward strand.
CCTGGATCTTATGAGGACCTCCGTGACCTTCCGAAAGAACGGGAGAGCTCTTAGGCTCCACAGCCACTACTTTGATATCGGGGTTCTGCTCCTTAAGATACCTGCCTGTACCGCTTAAAGTGCCGCCTGTACCTACGCCTGCCACGAAGAAATCTATTTTTCCGTCTGTATCCTTCCATATCTCGGGACCTGTGGTCTTATAGTGGGCTTCCGGGTTTGCAGGATTTACGAACTGCCCGGGAATAAAGCTTCCGGGGGTTTCCTTTGCAAGCTCTTCTGCCTTTTCTATTGCACCCGTCATGCCCTTACTGCCTTCAGTAAGGACCAGCTTTGCACCGTAAGCCTTAAGAAGGTTCCGTCTCTCGATGCTCATGGTTTCCGGCATGGTCAGGATTATGTCGTAACCTTTGGCTGTGGCGATGGAAGCCAGGCCTATGCCGGTATTACCGCTGGTGGGTTCTATTATGACAGAGCCTTCCTTAAGCTGTCCGGAGGCTTCAGCCTGTTCTATCATCTCTCTGGCGATCCTGTCCTTTACGGAACCGGCCGGATTGAAATATTCAAGCTTTACGAGCAAGGTTGCAGCCAGATCCCTGTTTTTATTATAGTTTCCGATTTGGACCAGGGGGGTGTTTCCCACAAGTTCTGTTATTGATCTGTAAATATTCATGTTATTTCTCCTTTCTGTAGATCAATATTTTAGGCCAATCGGTCTAACAGGTATTATATAAATTCTTCAATCCTTTGCCAATATGCAATCCCCTGTGCTAAAATCAACCGGAAATGTAGTCGGGGACAGGGAACCTGACAGCTGTGAGGGGTAATAATGGCAGATTTCAGACAGAGGACCGAAATGCTAGTGGGCAGAGACGGTCTTGAAAAATTAAAGAGTGCCCGGGTGATGGTCTTCGGTATAGGCGGGGTAGGAGGATTTCTTGCGGAAGCCCTTTGCAGAGCCGGTATCGGGCATTTGGATCTTATCGACAATGACAATGTGGATCCTACAAACATCAACCGGCAGATCATTGCCATGCAAAATACTGTAGGCAGGCCAAAGGTCGACGTGATGGAGGAAAGGCTTCTTCTGATAAATCCTGATATGGAGATACGTAAGCATAAAATGTTTTTCCTTCCTGATACGGAAGGGGAACTGGATTTCCGGGGCTGCAGCTATATAGCTGATGCCATAGACACAGTTGCCGGAAAAATAAGACTTGCGGAAATAGGACAGGAGCTGGGGATACCTGTGATCAGCGCCATGGGGGCAGGAAACAAGATGGACCCTTCAGCCTTTATGGTGGCAGATATTTACGAAACATCCGTATGCCCCCTTGCAAGGGTGATGCGTAAGGAGCTTAAGGAAAGGGGTGTGGAACACCTTAAGGTGGTATATTCCAGGGAGAAGCCCCTTGCCGCAAATGCCATAGATGGAGAGCCAGAAGGGAACGGAAAAAGAGCCGTGCCCGGCAGCATATCATTCGTCCCCGGAACAGTGGGCCTTATCATGGCAGGAGAGATCATAAAGGATATCCTTAAAACGGATATGAAGCTTTGATATTTAATAAATAAAGGACCCGCCGGCGGGTCCTTTTTGTATGTATTATGTTTTTACGGACAGTTGATCCTTATTCGGACAGGGTATCCTTTATCAATTCCGTTATGATACCGATGGAATCCGATCCGGGTGCGGATTCCATTTTATCCTTTAAGGCCTGCCTTTCTGAATAAAGCTTATTAACGGCATTTACCAGAGAATCATCATCCATTTCCTCTTCCCTTAACACCATGGAAAAACCCTGCTTTTCGAAGGAAGCTGCATTAAGGAGCTGATCCCCCCTGCTTCCTGATGACGGAAGAGGAATAAGAAGTGCCGGTTTCTTTAAGGCAAGGAGCTCGCATATGGCATTGGCTCCTGCTCTTGAGATGACTATATCGCTTATGGCAAAGATATGCCTGAGGTCTTTCTGGAGATATTCGAACTGGGCATATCCGGGGAGGTCCTTATGATCGTCCGAGATATTGTCCTTTCCGCAGATATGGACCACGTCGAAAGTCTTAAGTATCTCCGGGAGAGAGCTTCGCACCTGCTGATTGATCCTTACGGCGCCCAGACTTCCGCCTATTACCATAAGGACAGGCTTTTCTCCCTTAAATCCGCAAAGGGCAAGACCCTCTTCCCTGGTGCCTGAAAAAAGCTCCTTTCTTATGGGAGAACCGGTAAGCACGGCCTTTTCGGCAGGGAGCAGGCTTACGGTCTCAGGGAAATTGCAGCAGATCTTATGGGCTTTTTTAAAGCATAATCTGTTGGCCAGACCCGGAGTCATATCAGATTCGTGGATTATGGAAGGGATTCCCAGAGATGCGGCAGCATATACCACAGGAACGGAGACATAGCCTCCCTTGGAGAAGACTATGTCAGGCTGCAGGTCCTTCAAGATCTTTTTAGCCTGGCTCATCCCCTTAAGGATGCGGGCGGGATCCGTAAAGTTTTTAAGGGACAGATATCTGCGAAGCTTTCCTGATGATATTCCGTGATAAGGTATACCCTGGGCCTCGATCAGCTTTTTTTCTATACCGTCCCTTGAACCTATATATTCTATTTCGAAGCCCATATCCGTAAGGGTGGGCATAAGTGCGATGTTTGGAGTAACATGGCCGGCACTTCCTCCGCCGGTCATTATGATCTTTGGCATCCTTATCTCCTGTCAGGCGGTCTGTTTATAGGCTATAAGAGCATTAGCCAGCTGATCGGGGCAGGAAGTCCCTTTGCCGGCGCAGTCTATTCCTTTAAGAAGCTCTATTACCTTGTCAACTTCCATTCCTGTTACAAGCCGGGCCACACCCTGTGTATTCCCGTTGCAGCCGCCTATAAAGCGGCAGGAAGTTATTATACCGTCTTCAACTTCAAATTCGATGTTTCTGGCGCATACGCCCCTAGTTGCATAAACCATTAAACAAAACTCCTTTTAAAATGTGATGTAAATTATATCAAATAAGGAAAAGTAATACTAGAGTATTAGGGGCTGTGATGCTAAAATATAAGAACTGTAGTATATAAAGGGTGATCCGGGAGGAGAACACATGAAAAAAATTTGGGGCATCATAGGGGCTATGGAGATAGAAGTAAGTTCTCTCCAGGAGCGTCTTTCAGATGCAGAGATATACAAGATCGCATCCATGTACTTTTATAAGGGAAGCCTGGAAGGAAACGATGTGGTAGTGGTAAGGTCGGGAGTAGGCAAGGTAAATGCCGCTCTCTGCACCCAGATACTGGTGGACAGATTCAACGTATCAGTTATCATCAACACGGGAATGGCAGGAAGCCTTACGGATAAGCTGAACGTGGGAGATATACTTATATCCTCTGAGGCCATGCAGCATGATATGGATGCAACGGGATTCGGATATAAGAAAGGGGAGATACCCAGTGCGGATACATCACTTTTCCCTGCAAGCAGAGAGCTTATGGATCTCGCTCTTGAGTGCGCAAAGGATGCCGTACCCCATATTAAGGTAATGGAAGGCCGTGTCCTTACAGGAGACCAGTTTATTTCCGATAATGTAAAAAAGAAGGAGCTGGTCGAAGAAATGGGAGGCATGTGTGCGGAGATGGAAGGAGCAGCCATCGCTCAGGGAGCTTTTTTAAATAAAGTTCCGTTCCTTATAATCAGATGTATTTCCGATAATGCCGATTCTGATGCGGGCATAAGTTTTGATAAATTCGAAAAAATGGCAGCGGAGAATTCCGTGGCTCTGGTCACATCAATGATATGCCGGAGCTAAGGCCGGGGGGTAAATGTTTAAGGGGTTTAAACTTGATATAAAAAATGCCCTTTCCTTTGTTGAGGAAGGGGAATATACAGAGTATCTGAAAAAGGCGGAAGAAGCAAGGACTGCGCTGGTCCGGGGAGAAGGTCCCGGCAGAGAGCTTACGGGCTGGGTCGACCTGCCTCATATTACGGACAGGGAACAGCTGGATCGGATCATGTCTCTTGCGGATAAAGTAAGGAAAGATTCCGAAGTACTTATAGTTATAGGCATAGGGGGATCGTCCCTTGGCTCAAGGGCAGCCATAAGCTTTCTTTCCGGTACTGCAGATGACGGCCACCGTACAAAAGGCGGAGGCCCGCGGATCCTTTTTGCCGGTAATGATCTCAGCGGCACATCTGCTAAAGCAATTGCAGAAAGCATAGGAGATGCAGACTTCTCTCTGGCTGTGATATCAAAATCCGGAACAACTCTGGAGCCGGCTCTGTCCTTCAGGGTCTTTAAAAAGCTTCTGGAAGACAGATACGGCAAGGATGATGCGGCGAAAAGGATATACTGCATCACCGAAGATAATGATAAGGCACTCCACCGTAAAGCCCTGAAGGAGGGTTATCATCTCCTTTATGTACCGAAAGAGATCGGAGGGCGCTATTCCGTGCTTTCGCCTGCAGGTCTTTTTCCTGTGGCGGTTGCCGGTGGAGATATAGAAGAACTGATAAAAGGTGCAGAGGAAGAGAGGATAAACTGCCTTGATCTTGACCCGGATAAGGATCCTGCTCTTATGTATGCGGCCTTAAGGCAGCTTTTATATCATAAGGGTAGAAAGCTGGAGATGTTCTCGTCCTTCGAGCCCTGCATCATGTGTCTTGGTGAATGGTGGAAGCAGCTTTACGGAGAGAGCGAAGGAAAGGGCGGCAAAGGGATATTTCCCGTTACTGCCATGCTTTCAAGAGACCTTCATTCCATAGGACAGTATATACAGGACGGGGAGCGTATCCTGTTTGAGACTATACTCGGTGTGGAAAATACCGCTTCAGATATGGTCATCCCCGAAACAGAGGATGATTTTGACGGCAACGAATATCTTGCAGGGAAGCTCTACTCGGACATTAACAGAACCGCAAGGCAGGCTACCATAGCAGCTCATGTAAAGGGTGATGTTCCCTGTATGGAGATCATTCTGGAAGATCAGACAGAGCATACTCTCGGAAGATTGATCTATTTTTACGAATTTGCCTGCGGCATAAGCGGCTATATCCAGGGGATCAATCCCTTTGATCAGCCGGGCGTTGACGAATATAAAAAGAATATTTACGAAAGGCTCCGGGACATCTGATCCCGGAGTTTGATTTAAAGGGAGGTATAAGAATGAGCAAGATAAAATGGAGACCCGGAAACATGCTTTATCCTCTGCCGGCAGTTCTGGTAAGCTGCGGCGGAACGGACGGCAGAAAGAATATGCTGACTATTGCATGGACAGGCACCATATGCAGCGACCCGCCTATGGTTTATATATCGGTAAGACCTGAAAGGTATTCCTACGACCTTATAAAGGAAACCGGAGAATTTGTAATAAACCTTACAAACAAGGAGCTTTCCGAAGTCACGGATGAAGCCGGAGTCCGCTCGGGAAGGGACATGGATAAATTCGAATATTTCGGCCTTACTCCGGAAAAGGGAGAACTTGTTTATGCGCCGATGATAATGGAAGCACCTGTTTCCATAGAGTGCAAAGTAAAGGATGTGATCCCTCTGGGGACCCATGATATGTTTATTGCCAATGTAATAAGCGTATTTGCTGACGAGGCATATATGGACGAGGACGGAAAGTTCGATCTCAGGGATACGGATCCTCTTTGCTATTGCCACGGAGAATATTATACCCTGGGAAAGAAACTGGGGAAATTCGGATATACGGTCAGAAAGAAAAAATAAAAATATTCCCCTGCAGATCCGCAGGGGAATATTTTTTTGTTTAAATCAAGCTTCTTTTCCTTCGTCGCTGTCGTTGCCTGTTATCTTATCTTTAAGATTTGAGAAGGCATCCTTGATCTTGTCGTCCACTTCTGTTTTATCGAGAAGGTCACCGACTTTGTCCTTAACGGCGCCTGCAGCATCGCCGACTTTGTCCTTTACAGCGCCTGCAGCATCCTTGATCTTGTCGTCCACTTCTGTTTTATCGAGAAGGTCATCGACTTTGTCCTTAACGGTGCCTGCAGCATCGATGATCTTGTCGTCGATGGTGGTCTTATCCAAAACTTCGTTGATCTTGTCTTTAAGTCCCATTTTTGTACTCCTTCCGGTAGTTGTAAATTTTTAAAAATTTTATATCACCACAGATTCTATTTGTAAAGTTACTTTAAACGGTTCCCCTTTTTTACGGCATTATCACCGTATTTCCGTCGTATTTTATCAAGAGCCTTATCAAGGGCCTTTTTTTTGCTATCCGTTCGGAGGGAAGCGTTATTTTCCGGGGAGATATTATTTTCGGAAGAAACCGGTCCCTTTTCCGAAAAAGCATCTTCCATGTCGAATATACTGAGCTGTACCATGGTGTCAGGAGAAAGCTTTCCCGTCCTGACGCCCAGAAGCCGTATGGGAGCATGGCTCCAAAGCCTGTCGAATAAAAGGTCCGCATATTTGTGGAGATCTTCCTTTTGCGACGACGGAGTGGGGATCGCCATCTGATGGGATACAGAAGTAAAATCCGAATATTTTATCTCCACGCATATGCTCCCCGCAACCATATGCTCCTTTTTAAGACGACGGGATACGGACTCGCAAAGCTTCCCCAATATCTTATATGCATCGTCTGCGCTGATGATATCAGACTCCAGAGTAGTGGAATTCCCTATACCCTTGGAACTTTTTCTTTCTTCATCTATGGGAGATATCTCCATTCCGTTGGCATATTCCCAGAGGATCCGCCCGTGCGTTTTCAAATGAGATTCGATGATCTTCGGATCTGCGGCGGCCAGATCGCCGATGGTCTTAATGCCGAGGCCCTTCAGGGAATGCTCTGCAGCATTTCCCACAAAGAACAGATCTCTTATGGGAAGGGGCCACATTTTTTCTTTTATCTCGCTTTTAAAAAGAGTGTGCACCTTGTCAGGCTTCTGGAAATCCGACGCCATTTTGGCCAGAAGCTTATTCTCGGAGATCCCTATATTTACCGTAAATCCGAAGGTATCCCTTATAAGATCCTTTATGAAGAATGCATATTCAACAGGCTCCTTTCCCTTTGCCGTGACAGGATCGTATTTCGCGAAGCATTCGTCTATGCTGTAGGGGGATATTTCATTAAAATACCCGGATAAAAGATCGAGCATGCGTTTGCTGTATTCCCTGTAAAGCTTGTGATCAGGCGGAATGCTTATAAGAGACGGGCATTTTTTTAATGCATCAGTAAGAGGCTCTCCTGTTTTTACGCCTGTTTTTTTGGCGGGATCAGATTTTGCGACCACTACGCCGTGACGCTTCTTGATATCCCCGCCCACCACAACGGGAATAAGCCGGTAATCGGTGGTGCTTCCGTTTTTCAAAGCTTCCACTGCCGACCAGCTTAAAAAGGCATTATTTACATCTATATGGAAAAATATCTCTCCCATGGTGTGATGATAAGCCCCCCTTAAGTGCCTGTGTTGTCTTGAATTATACCAGATATTGTAATAAACTTTACAAGGGTGTATTTCATCAGTATTTACAGAAAGCAGAGCATTTAATGAACCTCTTAGCGGGAAAAAAGATAAGCCACAAAAAATATATGCTGACGGCATTTCTGCTGCCGCTTCTTATAATGGTGGTAGTCTATATTTCCGAGGGAGTATATCCTGTAGGCGGAAGAGGTGTGGCTCTGGTGGATTCTTTCCACCAATATGTTCCTTTCTTCGGGGAGCTTAATGATAAGCTGACTGATGGAGGCAGCCTCCTTTATTCCTGGAACGGCGGACTGGGTTTCAATTTTACGGCCGTAATGGCTTATTATCTTATGAGCCCTCTCAATATTCTTATGGTCCTGGTGCCGAAGTCCCAGATCCTTACGCTTTTTTCTGTTTTTATACTTATAAAGGTATCCCTTTCGTCTCTTTCCTTTTATTTTTATATCTCAAAGAAACTTAACAGAGACGGCTTTTCTCTGGTGGCATTTTCCCTTATGTATGCCATGTCAAGCTGGACTATAGGCTATAACTGGAATGTGATGTGGCTGGATTCTTTGGCCATTTTTCCGGTGCTCATATATGCTCTGGAAAGACTTATAGATAAGGATAAGGGTATCCTTTACTGCCTCATACTGGGAGCAACGATCATCCTTAATTTCTACATAGCTTTTGCCATATGTATATTCCTTGTGCTTTATTTCTTTTATTACTACTTTGGAAGAGATACCGTAAGCGGCAGGGATTTTATAGGAAAGGGATTTAAATTTGCAGGCTTCTCACTTCTCGGAGAAGGCATAAGCGCAGTTGTTATCGTACCTGTTTATTTTGCCCTTCAGCATGTTTATTCCTCGGGGCGGGAATTTCCAACCGATATAAAATTCTATTACAATGCAGGAGATCTTTTTACGAGGGCACTTCCCTTTGCGACTCCCACAAAGGTTACGGGACTTCCTAATCTTTATTTCGGCCTTTTTTCATTAATGGCTGTTATCCTTTTTGTTTTTCTTAAGAAAGCATCATTAAGAAGGCGGGTCATGAGTATTCTTCTGGTGGCCTTCCTTATATTCAGCACGGATTTCAAGATACTTAATTATATCTGGCACGGCTTCCACTTCCCCAACGATCTTCCGGCAAGGTTCACATTCCTTGTTGCGTTTATGGGCGCATCACTTGCGGCAGAGGTCTATCTTAATATAAAAGAATTTAAGATGTGGCATATCATATTTGCCTACGGTCTTATTATGGCAGCCATTTCTCTTTCGTATGTTTTCGGCACTGGGAAGGAGGACAGCTTTATTTATATCCTTTCCGCAGCTTTATCAAGTGCTTACTTCATGATGCTCATCTATCTGAATGAGCCGGATACCGTAAGAGAAAAGCTGAAAAGGGGCCTGGTAACGGTAATGGTGCTGGAGGTGGCCGCAAACGGTGCCTTCGGCCTTGCTGTCAACGGGACAATGAACAGGGATCAGTATGTTAAAAATATAGATGTGGCACAGGATATACATAACATCATAGAGACCATGGAGGGTGATGAGGAAAGCACGGGATTCTACCGCTCTGAGATGGATGAGTTCAACGGAAGGAATAATTCCATGTGGCTCTCCTTCAGAGGAATGTCCCTTTTCTCCTCGACCATGAGAGAAGATCTGCAGCTTTATCTTAAGGAGCTGGGCTTTTTCTCTGCTGCAAATAAATTCAGTTACCTTGGAGCAACACCCGTAACGGATGCTCTTTTTTCCATGAAATATCTTATGGCATTCAAGGAGCTTCCCATAAGCCGTACATTTAAAAAGGTACGTGATGTGGGCGACAAGGTGCTCTTAAGGAATGATGATGCTCTGTCCCTTTGCTACATGGCAGATGATGGATATGAGGAAGGTGTATATGAGGCAAAGGATCCCTTTGCCCTGCAGAACAGGATAGTTACAGGCATCACCGGATCAGGGGGAAGGGTCTTTGAAGTTTATGGCCCCGACAGGCCTACGGTGGAAGACGGGACCCTTCGGACAAGCGACGAAAACACTTTTACGGTGGATAAAGACGAGGATGCGGATACATGCACGGTCCGTTTTACAGCGGACCTCTCCGACGGGGAGGATCATTATATATATTTTAAAGCTACGGATTTTGAGAGCCTTAAGGTGGAAAACGAAAACGGGAGCAGGACATATTCCGATGTAAGAGGGCATATAGTGGAACTGGGAAATTCCGGAGAAGCATCTATGGAGCTCTCTCTTAAACCGGATAAGGAAAGCGGGACCATAACTCTCGTGGCGGCATCCTTAAACAGGGATGTATATGAAAAGTTCATAAATAAAACAAAAGAAAACCAGCTTCATGTAACAAAATTTTCTGATACAAGGATCGAGGGCACCATCACTGCAGAGGATTCTCATGTGATGCTTACATCCATCCCTTATGATGACGGCTGGTCGGTATATGTGGACGGAGAACGTACGGAGATCCATACGGCAGATGATGCATTTATTTATGTAAAATTGCCAAAAGGGACTCATAAAATAGAATTTTCCTATGAGCCTGAAGGCCTTAAAACGGGCGCTATCCTGACGGCGGCATCCCTTGTATTATTGATTTTCCTGTATTTTTTAGGTAAAAAACTCAAAATAAGGCGTGTTCAAGGGGATTTACAAACGGCGGAATAGTGTTATAATGGTAAAAATGTACAAAAAATAACCCTTAAAGAGGTGCATATATGGAACAATATGTTATACGGGGCGGGAAACCACTTCAGGGCGAAGTCATTATAGGCGGAGCCAAGAATGCTGCCCTGGGCATACTGGCTGCAGCAGTAATGACAGACGATACGGTCACCATAGAGAATCTGCCTAATGTCAGCGACATTAACGTTTTGCTTCAGGCCATCGGGTCTATTGGTGCAGGGACCCGCAGGATAAATAAAAATGTGGTCGAGATCAGCGGAAAGGATATCAATACTCTTTGCGTGGAGGATGACTACATAAGAAAGATCCGTGCATCCTATTATCTTCTGGGTGCTCTTTTGGGTAAATATAAAAAGGCTGAGGTTGCTCTTCCCGGCGGATGCAATATCGGATCAAGACCCATAGATCAGCATCTTAAAGGACTCAGAGCCCTTGGAGCCAAGGTGGAGATAGACAACGGTATGATCCATGCTGAGGCTGAGAGGCTCACAGGTGCTCATATCTATTTCGATAACGTTTCCGTTGGAGCCACCATAAATGTTATGCTGGCTGCCTGTATGGCAGATGGAAGGACCACACTTGAGAATTCCGCCAAGGAGCCTCATATAGTAGATGTGGCCAATTTCCTTAATTCCATGGGAGCCAACATCAAGGGCGCCGGTACGGATGTTATACGAATAAACGGTGTTAAAGAGCTTCACGGCTGCGAATATATAATAATACCCGATCAGATCGAGGCAGGTACGTTCATGTGCGCTGCAGCAGCCACAAAGGGTGATGTTACCGTAAGGAATATTATCCCCAAGCATATGGAATCCGTGACGGCAAAGCTCATAGAAACCGGAGCAAAGGTCATGGAGGGAATGGATTATCTAAGAGTTATCGGCACGGACAAATCTCATGCCACGAGCATCAAGACTCTTCCTTATCCCGGATTCCCGACTGATATGCAGCCTCAGATGGCAGTAGTGCTGGCTCTTGCGGCAGGGACATCCACCATCACTGAGAGCATTTTCGAAAACAGGTTCAAATATGTGGACGAGCTTATCAGAATGGGTGCGGATATTAAAGTTGAAGGCAATATAGCCATCATTCACGGAGTAAACGGCCTTAAGAGCGCCGCAGTCAATGCGCCGGATCTGAGAGCCGGAGCTGCGCTCGTTATAGCTGCTCTTGCGGCATCAGGCTGCTCTGATGTCAACGAGATACGCTACATCAAGAGAGGGTATGAGGATTTCGATGTAAAGCTCCGTGCCCTTGGTGCAGATATAGAAGAATTTTCCGATGAAAGAGATGCTTTGAAATTCAAATTAAGGACAGGCTGATGCTTAACAGGATCAAAGATTGCTTTTGGAGCCCGCATTAAAGCGGGCTCAACGGTTTTTTTGATCTTCTTATTTATAAAACAGGAGGATGATCAATGGCTAAAAGATTATTTACTTCAGAGTCTGTAACGGAAGGCCATCCCGATAAGATGTGCGACCAGATCTCGGATGCGATACTGGATGCGCTGCTGGAAAAGGATCCCTTAAGCCGTGTGGCTTGCGAGACATGCACCACTACAGGCCTTGTTATGGTAATGGGTGAGATAACCACGGAAGCATACGTGGATATACAGAAAATAGTCAGGGATACAGTAAGGGAAATAGGATACGACAGAGGAAAATACGGCTTTGACGCAGATACTTGCGCGGTGATAACGGCCATAGACGAGCAGTCTGCAGATATTGCTCTGGGCGTGGATAAGGCCCTTGAGGCTAAGGCAGAGGATCCGGAGGAGGACATAGATGCCATCGGAGCAGGAGATCAGGGAATGATGTTCGGATATGCCATAAACGAAACGCCCGAGCTTATGCCGTATCCCATAGCTCTTGCCCATAAGCTGTCTTTAAGGCTTGCGGAGGTCAGGAAGAACGGATCCGTTCCTTATTTAAGACCCGACGGAAAGACCCAGGTAACTGTGGAGTACGGAGAGGACAATAAGCCCGAGAGGATAGATACCATAGTAGTCTCTACCCAGCATGATCCGGAGATATCTCAGGAAATGATCCATAAGGATATCAGGGAAAAGGTGATAGATGAAGTGGTGGACAGCGGTATGATCGATAAAGACACAAAGATCTTCATCAATCCTACAGGCAGATTCGTTATCGGTGGTCCTCACGGCGACAGCGGACTCACGGGACGAAAGATAATAGTTGATACCTACGGAGGATACGCAAGGCACGGCGGCGGCGCATTTTCCGGAAAGGACTGCACCAAGGTGGACAGGAGCGCCTCCTATGCCGCAAGGTATGCTGCCAAAAACGTGGTGGCAGCAGGGCTGGCGGATGCCTGTGAGATTCAGCTCTCTTATGCCATAGGTGTTGCAAGGCCCACTTCCGTAATGGTAAATACATATGGAACAGGCAAGCTTCCGGACAGAAAGATAGAAGAGATAATAAGGAAGGAATTTGACTTCAGACCGGCAGGCATCATAAATATGCTGGATCTGAGACGCCCCATTTACAAACAAACGGCAGCCTACGGTCACTTCGGAAGGACCGATGTGGATCTTCCCTGGGAAAGAACAGACAAGGCAGCAGATCTTAAAAAATATCTTTGATAAAGAGATATTAAATCAGGTGAAGATACGGGATACCTTCCGGGGTATCCCGTTATATATGTAAAAAGGAAAGGATGATGAAAATGGCAAGGAATACGGGAAAACTTCAGATAAACAGCGAGAATCTTTTTCCCATCATTAAAAAATGGCTTTATTCCGACAAGGATATTTTTGTAAGAGAACTTGTTTCCAACGGGTGTGATGCTGTAACGAAGCTTAAGAAGCTTTCCCTTTTGGGGGATGCTGAACTGTCTTCGGAGGAAAGCTTCCGGATCGATGTTATATGCGACCCGGAGGAAAAGACTTTGACCTTTACCGATAACGGCATAGGAATGGATAGGGAAGAAGTGGTCAAGTATATTGCCCAGATAGCCTTTTCCGGGGCTGCCGACTTTCTTGAGAAGTATCAGGACACCTCTGCTGAGGAGGAGATCATAGGCCATTTCGGTCTGGGTTTCTATTCTGCTTTTATGGTGGCAGACAAGGTGGTGATAGAAAGTCTTTCCTATAAAGAAGGAGCTCAGGCAGTTTACTGGGAATGTGACGGAAGCTCCGACTATAATCTGAAGCAGTCCAGAAAAAGGACAAGAGGCACGAAGATCACGCTTTACCTTAATGAGGAGAGCTATGAGTTCTCCAACGAATATAAGGTAAGGGAGACTCTTGAAAAATACTGCAGCTTTATGCCTGTCCCTATATATCTTTCATCAAAGGAACAGAAAAATGAGCAGCAGGAGAAAAAAGAGAAGAGAGAGCCTGTACAGATAAACGAGACAGTTCCCCTTTGGGCAAAGCATCCCAACGAATGCACTGAAGAGGACTACAAGGATTTCTACAGGAAGGTCTTTAAGGATTATAAAGAGCCTCTCTTCTGGATACACCTTAATATGGACTATCCCTTCAATCTGAAGGGCATCCTTTACTTCCCCAGAATAGGAAACGAATACGATACGGTGGAGGGAACCATAAAGCTGTATTGTAATCAGGTCTTTATTGCGGACAACATAAAAGAGGTGATCCCCGAATATCTTATGTTGCTCAAGGGAGCTATAGACTGTCCTGACATCCCTCTTAATGTTTCCAGGTCTTCGCTCCAGAATGACGGATTTGTAAAGAAGATCTCAGATTATATTACGAAGAAGGTGGCAGACAGGCTTACGGGCATGTACAAAACAGAGCGGGAGGAATACGAGAAGTACTGGGACGACATCAATCCGTTTATAAAATACGGATATATAAGGGATGAAAAATTTGCGGAAAGAATGAATGACTACATCATATATAAGGATCTTAAGGGATCATATATAACTCTGCCGGAATATCTTGAGGAAGCAAAGGAGACTCACGAGAATAAAGTATATTATGTGACGGATATGGCAAGACAGGCATCATTTGTGGAGCTCTTCAATAAGGAAGGAACAGATGCGATAATTCTTAATAAGGCCATAGACCCCATGTTCATACAGGGCCTGGAGTTTAAGAATAAAGATGTCAGGTTTATGAGGATCGATTCTGACGAGATAGATATCTTCAATGAAAAAACGAATGAGGATGAAGAAAAGGATCTAAAGGAAAAAGAAGAAAAGCTGGAAAAGATGTTTAAAGAGGCTCTTTCCAGACCTGAACTTAAAATAAAGCTGAAGAAGCTTAAGGATGAAGGCTCTGCAGCCATGGTCATGGAGAACGAGGAAACAAGGCGAATGGGAGATATGATGCGCATGTACGGCATGGCAGATCCCAATGCCATGGAGGATGAGGGCAGGACCCTTGTATTGAACGCAGGTAATCCGCTTGTAAAGATACTTCTTGAAAAGGAAGATTTCAAACACAGGGATATGTACTGCCGTCAGCTGTATGATCTGGCTATGCTGTCACACAGATCCTTTACGGGAGAAGAGCTTAAGGAGTTCGTGGCAAGGAGCCACAAGATAATGGAGCTTCTGGGACAGGAAGAGTCAGCGTAACATGCGGAATAATATACAACCTGGCACTCGTTAATCTATTAACCATCCACAATAAAAATCATTTGTCAAGGCGCAAAATTTGTAATTATGCACAAAATTTGCGCCTGATTTTTTAAGTTTCTGTCAAAAATCTTGGGTTAGTTACACAAGAAGCATACTTTTAATTGACTTTAAACTTAAAACCAATTAACATAACCATAACTATTCAGCAGGAAAAGTGGTTAGTTGCCCGCAAATCATAAATTCCTGTAAACATTATTTCCAATGGGAGGTATAGTATGAAAAAGTTTCTAGCAACATTACTTGCTGCAGCAATGGTATTTTCACTTGCAGCATGTGGCGGCAAATCCGAAGGCGGATCCGGCGGAGAATCCTCCGGAGCTGAAAGCGGAGAGTCTCAGGGAGGCGAAAGCGAAAGCACAGAGCCTTCAGGCGGAGACGGCGGAGATTCCAGTGAAATGGTTTCCGACCTTCCTGCTCTTTCTGAGAGCGAGCTTGCAAATGCAACTCTTAAAAAGCAGGTAGTTATCGGCCTTAACAAGGACCTTGTTACACTTGATCCTTATGCTTCCAACAACGTAGAAGTATCTCTGCTTCTCAGAATGACTCACAGCCATTTGGTTAAGCAGGATCCCAGAACCTACGAACTGCAGCCTGATCTTGCTACAGATTGGGAAGTAACAGACGAGTACATTGACTTCACGATCCGTGACGATGCTAAATTCCACAACGGAGATCCTGTTACTATCGAAGATATCATCTATTCCTTCGATGTTATGAAAGAGAACTCCTACACATCTTCAAAGGTTAGCTTCATTGATCACATCGAGAAGATCGACGACACTCACATCAGAATGCACCTTGCAAAGAACAACCAGGATGCCCTCAGAATCCTTGCTTACTTCAACGTATGTATCGTTTCCGAGAAGGAATCCAAGGCTGACGAAGCAAACGGCCGTGGTATCGGCTCAGGCCCTTACAAGGTTGCAGAGTGGGAACTTGGTTCTCATACACTTCTTGAGAGATTCGACGACTACTTCGGTGAGAAGCCTCTTACAGAGAGCTTCCTTATGAAGACACAGCCTGAGGATTCAGCTCGTGTTATCTCCATCGAGAACGGCGAGACAGATATCTGTATAGCTCCTCCTGCACAGGAAGTTGAGCATATTGCATCATCTGACAAATCCATGGTTATGGCTGTTACAGCTAACAAGCTTGTTTACATCGCTATCAACCAGAACGGCAACCACAAAGCTCTTGCTGACAAGAAAGTTCGTCAGGCTATAGCTCATGCTATCAACAGAGAGAACATCATCATCGCAGCTAAGGACGGAAAGGCTAAACTTGCAAATACAGTTATTTCTCCTAAGACTGCATACTACAACCCCGATCAGGAAGCAATGGAATATGATCCCGAGCTTGCTAAACAGCTTCTTAGCGAAACAGACTTTGCAGACGGTTTCGAAATGACCATCTCCTTCATCGACGGTACAACATATAAGACCATCGCTCAGCTGTTCCAGGCTGATCTTGCTGCAATCGGCATCACCGTTAAGGTAGATCCTAAGGACAACTCTTCCATGAAGACCCTTATGGCAGAAGAGAAGCATGAAGCAATCATCTACAACTGGGGACCTACTCCCGGTGAAGGACCCGACATCACATTCCGTTCACTGTTCATGGGTGGTTCAGGATCCAACAGACAGATCCTCAACGACGAATGGGTTAACGAGACAATCGAAGCTGCAGCTGTAGAGACAGATGAAGCTAAGCGTCAGGATCTTTACTATCAGCTTCAGGAGTGGATGATCGACAATGCAGGATTCCTTCCTATGTACTATGAGATCCTTTACATGGGCGTTAACAAGAATCTTCATAACTTCAATATCGAGCCTTCAGAGCAGCATACATTTACATACTGCTATGTAACAGAATAATTCTGTTCAGAATGATGTAAAAAGATCTAAAATTCAAAAAGGGAAGGGGTAACCCGCCCCTTCCCTTTTTTGAAATTATTCTCACCGTTTGAGGAGGACTTATGTGGCGATTTATTCTTAAACGTCTGATCATGCTTATTCCGGTTCTCTTCGGAGTAGCATTGATCGTTTATTTCATCATGGACCTTACCCCCGGTGATCCTGCGGTTATCATAGCCGGCGAGGATGCAACACCGGAACAAAGGGAAGCGATCCGTGAAGAACTGGGTCTAAACGACCCGTTTATAGTACGCTACGGAAGATATATGTTTAATCTTTTCCGTGGCGATATGGGAAGATCCATGCTTTCAAAAGTTGATGTTTTCCCTACATATTTCCAGAAACTGCCGGCATCACTGGCGCTGGCTTTCGGATCAATCATAGTAGCACTTCTGCTATCCATACCACTTGGAGTGCTTTCTGCCACTCATCAGAATACATGGGTGGACACTTTATGTACGATCATAGGAATGCTTGGTATGTCCATGCCGAACTTCTGGCTAGGCATGATGCTTATCATAGCCTTTTCCAATAAATTGGGGTGGTTCCCTTCAGGAGGTTTCGACGGGCTTAAATCCCTAATCCTACCATCTATAACAGAGGGGGTATTCCTCCTGGCACTGATAATGCGTAATACCAGATCCTCCATGCTTGATGTTATCAGGCAGGATTATATAGTTACGGCCAAGGCAAAGGGCGTAAACAGAAGAGGAATAATCTGGCATCACGCTTTCAGAAATGCCCTTATCCCTATAATCACGGTTGCAGGTATGAACTTCGCATACGTTCTTTGCGGACCGGTTCTTACTGAGACTGTTTTCTCATGGCCTGGTGTAGGACGTCTTGTTTATGACGGAATAACAAAGACGGATACTCAGCTGGTTACCGGCTGTCTTATCCTGTCATGTATGTTCGTTTCCGTTATAAATCTTGTGGTAGACATCATCTATGCCTTTGTTGATCCTCGTATCAAGGCCCAATATTCTAAGTAAGGGAGGGGGATCATATGAGCAAAAATAAAGAAACAGCTGCTGTTGTTGAAACAGAAGTTGCTAAGAGTTATAAAGGACGAAGCCAGTTCAGAGAGGTAATGCACAGACTGAGAAAGAACAAGGGTGCAATGGTAGGTCTCTTTGTATTTGCAGTCATCATCATAATTGCTCTTCTGGGCGATGTTCTTTTCGACTACGAAACAGATGTTATCGGTAATAACATTGTGGATCGTCTGCAGTCCCCCAATGCAAATCATTGGTTCGGTACAGACGAAATGGGTAGAGATCTTTTCGCAAGAGTTCTTTACGGAGCAAGATATTCCCTTGCCATAGGATTTGTATCTACGCTGGTATCCCTGGGCATAGGCCTTGTACTGGGATCCATAGCAGGATATAAAGGCGGATGGGTAGAAAACGTTATAATGCGTATAACTGATATCTTCTATTCTCTTCCTTCCATCCTTCTTGCTATCGCTGTTGTTTCCGCTCTTGGAAACAGTATGTTAAATCTTATGATAGCCGTCGGAGTTTCAAATGCCGCGGCCTTCTGCCGTGTTACCAGAGCTTCTGTCCTTACGGAAAGAGGCAAGGACTACGTGGAGGCTGCAAGGGCTATAGGCCAGGGAGAAATGAGGATAGTATTAAAGCACGTTATACCTAATTCTCTTTCTCCTATCATAGTTCAGACCACCGTTCGTGTGGCCGGCGCTATCATTTCGGCTGCAGGTCTTTCATTCCTGGGTCTGGGTGTTCCGCTTCCCGCTCCCGAATGGGGCTCGCTGCTTTCCATGGGTAGAGGATACTTAAGAGATTATCCCTACATGGTTATCGCACCCGGTTTGGCAATTATGATAACTGTTCTTGCAGTTAATCTGTTCGGTGATGGCCTTCGTGATGCTATCGACCCGAAACTTAAAAAGTAAGGGGGTGCAGACATGGAAGAAAACAAAGTTTTAGACGAAGTAAAAGAAGTAGCTGAAGATACAGCTAAGGAAGTTAAGGATGCTGCCGAAAATGCTGCAGCAGAAGTTGCGGAAGCAGCAGAGAAGACAGCAGAAGAGATAAAGGATACAGCAGATGTTCCTGCTTCTGAGCAGGATGGAAAAGCTGCACCCGAATATGTTCTCGAGATAGATGATCTTTATGTGGAATATGATACAGAGGATGCTCTTGTTAAAGCTGTCAACGGACTTAATCTGAAGCTCCGTCACGGAGAAACGGTAGGTCTCGTTGGAGAGACAGGAGCAGGAAAGACAACCACTGCACTTTCCATCTTAAGGCTTGTTCCCGATCCTCCCGGAGTGATCAAATCCGGAAGTATCAAGGTAGAAGGTCAGAATGTAATGGAGCTTTCTGAAGCTGCAATGCAGGAAATAAGAGGAAATGACGTGGCAATGATCTTCCAGGATCCCATGACAGCCCTTAACCCTGTATTTACGGTAGGAGAGCAGATAGCAGAGACCATAAGACTTCATACAGACTGCACCAAGGATGAAGCCGATGAAAAAGCCGGCGACATGCTTGAAGTGGTTGGTATCCCCAGAGCAAGAGGAAACGAGTTCCCTCATCAGTTCTCAGGCGGAATGAAGCAGAGAGTTGTCATAGCTATAGCTCTTGCCTGCAACCCTAAGCTTCTTATAGCAGACGAGCCTACCACAGCCCTTGATGTTACCATCCAGGCACAGGTTCTGGATATAATGAGGGGCCTTAAGGATCAGTTCAATACATCAATGATCATGATCACCCATGATCTCGGTATCGTTGCCGAGACATGTGATTCGGTTGCTATAATATATGCCGGAAGAATAGTTGAATACGGTACTCTTGTGGATGTTTTCAAGCATACGCTCCATCCTTATACAGAGGGCCTCTTCAATTCTCTTCCCAATATCCACAACCGTACAGCAAAACTTAAGCCGATAAAGGGTCTTATGTGCGATCCGTCCAACCTGCCTGTTGGATGTCCTTTCGCAGACCGCTGTAATTATGTAACTGATGCATGTAAGGAAAAGCTGCCTGAGCAGAGATATGTTTCCGACACGCATTATGTATGCTGTACAGCGTACGACGATCCCAACTTCAGGCTGGAGAGGAGTAAAGAGAATGGGTGATTATGAACACTTACTGGAAGTAAGTCATCTTAAAAAATACTTTAATGTTCGTGCCGGCAGCCTTCATGCTGTTGATGATGTCAGCTTTACCATCGATAAAGGCAAGACCCTTGGAGTAGTTGGAGAATCAGGCTGCGGTAAGTCCACCACAGGACGTGCCATCCTTCGTCTCCACGAGCCCACCAGCGGAAGCGTAAAATTTGAAGGCAGAGAGATAGTTGGTCTTAGCAAAAGAGAGATGCGTAAGCTGAGAGCCGAGATGCAGATCATTTTCCAGGATCCCTATGCTTCACTGGATCCCAGAAATACCATCAGCCAGATCATAGCAGAACCCATGAAGCTTTCAGGCACAATGAAGAAGGATGAGATCGAGCAGAAGGTGCATGACCTTATGGAGACTGTTGGTCTTGCTGAAAGATTTGTTAATACTTACCCTCACGAGCTGGACGGCGGACGTCGTCAGAGGATAGGCATAGCAAGAGCCCTTGCTCTTAATCCTAAATTCATCGTCTGTGACGAGCCCGTATCTGCTCTGGATGTTTCCATTCAGGCACAGATACTTAATCTTCTGGGCGAGCTTCAGGATAATATGGGACTTACATATATGTTTATTACCCACGATCTTGCTGTTGTTAATCACTTTGCTGATGATATAGCAGTTATGTATCTGGGACAGCTTGTAGAGAAGGCTCCTTCAGAAGAGCTTTTCGACAATCCTCTTCATCCTTATACGGAGGCACTTCTCTCAGCTATACCTGTTCCCGATCTTGATAATCAAACAAAGAGGATACCTATAAAGGGTGAGATCACATCACCTATAAATCCTCCTGACACATGCCGTTTTGCAAAGAGATGCCCTTATTGCTCAGGACAGTGTATGGAATCTTCACCTGAACTGGTAGAGCTTTCACCGGGACACTTTGTAGCATGTCATAAGGTTGCTGAAGAGCATGCAGGCGGAACCTGGAAGGTAGACGAAGCAGCTACTGCATGATAAGGCTTTATGGATGACAAATATTCTTATATAGGTTAAAATCAAAGAGCGTCCGAAAGGCGCTCTTTGATCATTTTATTTAATAAAAAAGGACTGAAATTATGTGGCCTCTGATGAGAAAGAAAAAAGCCGAGGAGCTTAGACAGGTCTATAACGGCTTAAGCGATTTTGATAAAAGATATGTGGCAAGGATAATGAAGGACAGCGCAGAGATCGCTACTCCGGGTAAGATGGCGGCAGTTATAATCTGCGGAGTTCTGGCCCTTGTTTTCCTGGTATTTATAATAGGCATCATCATAGGAGCCTTTGCAGAGGGCGAAGCCCTTATAGGTATACTTTTTATGATACCTGCCTTTTTCCTGGCGGCTGCAGTATTCAGTATATATGTTGTTTTTGTGGTCAAGAACAGGACGACCATAGAAGGAGCAACAAAATGTCTGCTTCAGGAGAGAAAGTCCAAAAACGGCAAGGCATCTCAGCTTGCAAAGAAACTGAGGGAAAAGAACGGAAAGTAATAGAAGATATGGCCGATATGGGTGGGATCATCAAAGCTCTCTATCCGAAATATTTGGAGCTTCTTAAGGAACTGGTGGAGCAGGAAAGCAAAACCGAGGACAAAGAGGCTTTGGATAGAGTTGCGGATATAATTGAATCATTCAGTAAAAAAGAAGGGTATTCCGTTGAAAGGATACCCTTTAAAAAAGCGGGAGACTGTCTTCTTATAACCTTAAATCCTTATGCTATTCTTCCCCATATCCTTTTTACGGGACATATGGACACGGTACATCCCCGGGGCTCCTTTGGAGAAAAGCCTTTTACAGTGGCCGGTGACAGGGCCATGGGACCGGGCATAACAGATATGAAGGGCGGTATAGTAATAGCCCTTATGGTCATGGAAGCTTTAAAGAAGGCCGGATATGATAAAAGGCCCGTTAAGCTGTTCCTCATTAGCGATGAAGAACTGTCTGAAGGCCTTACGGGTGATGAGGGAAGGTCTCTCATAATTAAAAATGCGGAAGGTGCCGCAGCGGCCTTTACCATGGAAGGAGATACGGAGGATTCCGTGGTCATAGGAAGAAAGGGCAGCATCAGGTACAGGGTGGAAGTAACCGGAAAAGCTGCTCATGCAGGGAAAGAATACGGGAAAGGCATAAGTGCCATTAAGGAAGCCTGCTTAAAGATACTTGAAATAGAAAAAGAGTCTGATCCCGATAACATTACGTATAACTGCGGCATCATAGAGGGAGGAACATCTGTCAATGTGGTGCCTGAAAAATGCGTCTTCCATCTTTACAACAGATATTGGAAGATCAAGGATCTGGAATATTTAAGAGAACGTGTGGAAAGGATAATAAACACATCCTTTATTCCCGGAACGAAGGCGGCATTCCAGGTAATAGGCACCCGTCCGCCCATGGAGCCAACAGAAGCAAATCGGAAGCTTTTCGACCACATAAACAAGGTATCCGGGAAGATAGGTATGGGAAAAAGAAGACAGGCGATGGAAGCATGCGGGTCCGATGCGGCATATACCGTACTGGGAGGGGCGCCCTCTGTGTGCAATATGGGCATCAGAGGCGGAAAGATACATTCCACGGAGGAATATGCTTATCCCTTGTCCATGATGGAAAAAGGAGAGCTTATCACATATGCGATCCTGGAAATGGATGACGAGGGGATAGCCTGATGAAAGATATGTCTTATTGATCCTTTTCGGGAAGATATCGCAGAAGAAAGGCAGCGGCAGCACCTGTAAATATACCGGTAATGATCCCGCTTATCATAAGAAAAGGCAGATAGGAAAGGATATAGGGACTGCCCATCAAAAAAAGTGCGGTTAACAGCTGACCTATATTATGAAAAAGACCACCGAAGGCTCCTGTAAAGATCAGGAGTCTTTTTTTATTTACCGTAACAAGAACAGCCATCACTGCAAAGGACAGTACTGCTCCTGATAAGCTGTAAAAGAAATATGTTATCTGGCCTACGAAAACAGCAGACAAAATAAGCCTGACGGAAAGAACAAGGGCCGCATCTCTTATGCCGAATCTGCATAATACGAATATGGTGATGATATTGGAAAGACCGAGCCTTATCCCCGG
Source organism: uncultured Eubacteriales bacterium (assembly GCA_902797845.1). Taxonomy (GTDB): domain Bacteria; phylum Bacillota; class Clostridia; order Lachnospirales; family Lachnospiraceae; genus RUG14319. The sequence goes on from CADBUJ010000022.1 coordinate 71,944, forward strand.
CACCGGTAAAAGAGGGGGGATAAAGGATTCCAATATATATATAGCCAGAGAAAGGGCGGCTAAAAGAGAAAGCTCCGCCAGCTTTTTTGTATTCATAAGAGTACCCTTAATAAGAAATGATATCTACATCGGAAGGTTCACCGCCATGGATCTCTATGATCACTTTGTTGGGAAGGCAAACGATGGGGATGGTATCGTTATGTATAAATCCTGTTTTCACGCAGACCTTGTCAGGACAATCAGCTTCAGTGATGCCTATTTCTCCCGGACGGACCGTTATGGTATTTTCCCCGGTGGAGGGAGATCCTGATCTGAAGGAATATGTTTCTTTAACATCATTAAGCTTTATGGTACTTAAGAGCTGACCGTCCTTATAAATATATGCGACCGGATCATTTGACCGGGCCATACGCTGTGATATTATCATTATAAGACTTGATATCAATATAAGGCCAAGGACCGATGTGTATAATAAGATCTTCTTTTTCAAGGCGTCACCTGATCTGATAAATATTTCTTTGCACCTTTAGAGAAAAGGAATTCTCCATCCTCTGTTATTAGGATACATTCCGTATCCTCAAGCTCTTCTATAAGCTTTAAGCCTTTTTCCGGACCGAGGACAAATACGCCTGTGGAGAGGGCGTCAGCGTCCATGGAACCGCCCGTAAGGATGCTTACGGACAAAAGGCCTGTATCTGCGGGATATGCCGTAAAAGGATCCAGTATATGATGATATATATGTCCGTCTTCCTGAAAATATCTCTGATAAGTCCCGCTCGTAACAAGAGACTTATCCGTTACATTTAAAGAGATGATGCTGGAAGAGGGATCATGGGGGTCCGCGATGCCCACATTCCAGGGCCTCCCCTTTTTCATATTGTCTCCGATGGTCAGCACATTGCCGCCCATGTTTATTAGGCCGCTTTCTATGCCGTATTCTGATACCAGGAGCTCTTTCATGCGGTCGCATATATATCCCTTTGCTATGGCGCCAAGGTCCAGACGGAAATTGGCGGTATCAAAGGAGACGGAGGCTTCCTCATCATCAAGGGTTACATTGGAATAATTCCTTAAGGCCTTATGGGATTCCGTGAAGGAGGCTTCGGGAACATGGGGATCCGCTGTTCCGATGCCCCATTCCTCTATGATGTCGAGAAGAGTGGGGTCGAAGGCGCCGTCTGTAAGATGGGCATATTCCAGGGCGCTTTTTATCACATAAAAAAGGTCCTCTCTTACCTTTACGGGCCCTTCTTTTGCATCACCGTTAAGAAGATAAAGACTGCTTCCGGAAAGCCTTGATGAAAATACATTTTCAAGCTCCCTGCAGAGATCTTCTGCAGAAGATGCGGCTTCTGCCAGTTCTTTCTCCGTAAGAGTGTCGCTGTAAAGGGTCATGCCTGCAATGGTATCAAGAGCATGAAATGTACCTTGGTATTCCGCGATATTCTTGCTGTTGCATCCTGTAAAGCATAAACAGGCTGCTGTTATCATAAGCCCCACCACCAAAAGGAAGTGAGGCTTTTTCTTATTCGTCATGGTACCGACCTTTTATAAATGAAGTATGAGTGTTGCTATGGTAAAGAACATAAGCAATGATACGGCGTCCAAAATGGTCGTCAGTACGGCGGAAGCCATTACGGCAGGGTCAAGGCCTATACGTTTGAAAAGGATAGGAAGACTGCAGCCCAGAAGCTTTGCCAGCACTACAACAATGCAGACTGTTATGCAGACGGTTAAGGCCACATTTATGGGCACTCTGTCCACAAGAAGAATCTTTACAAAGTTGGCGGCAGCAAGAACCAAGCCCGTAAGGATGCCCACTCTTGATTCCTTCCACAGGACCTTAAAGGCATCTTTATATTCCACCTCTCCCAGAGAAAGGGCACGTATTATGGTAACGGAAGCCTGACTTCCCGCATTTCCTCCCGTATCCATGAGCATTGGAATAAATGATGTAAGTATCACCTGCGCCTTCAGAGCCGTTTCGAAGCTCTGGATTATCTTTCCCGTAAAGGTGGCTGATATCATAAGTATAAGGAGCCAGGGGATACGGCCCTTAAAAGTATCGAAGACGCCGGTGTTGAAATAGGTCTTTTCCGAAGGAAGGATAGCTGCCATCTTTTTAATATCCTCGGTGGCCTCTTCCTGGATAATGTCCACCACATCATCGATGGTGATGATACCCACCAGACGGTCCTCCATATCAACTACAGGCATCATGGTAAGGTCGTATTTTGTAAATTCTCTTGCGACCTCTTCCTGATCCTCCATGGTATTTACGGAGATGATGTTGTCGTCCATTATATCCCGGATAAGATCTTCATCCTCATGAAGTATCAGGGATCTTAAGGTTACCGTACCTATAAGTCTTCTTTCGTTATTAAGAACATATATGGTATCCACGGCTTCGGAATCCACGCCGTTTCTCTTTATGGTCTTTATGGCATCGCCTACGGTGTAGTTTTCCTTAACATCTATAAATTCCACCGTCATTATGGAACCGGCGGAATCGTCAGGATATTTCAGCAGATGGTTTATATCTCTTCTGGTCTCGGGATCTGTCTGCGCCAGTATCCTCTTTACCACGTTGGCAGGCATTTCGTCTATAAGGTCTGCAGCATCATCGGCATAAAGGTTGTCTATGATGGTGGCGGCCTCTTTTACTGAAAGGAGGTTTATTACTTCCTGCTCCTTATCTATGGTAAGAAGCGAGAAGATCTCCGCAGCCAGGGCTTTGGGCAGGAGCCTGAATATGCGAACGGTCTTCTCATCAGGCATATCCTCCAGTATCTCGGCCACGTCGGCCGGGTTCATATCGCTCAGCATCTGTCGGAGGGCGCTGTATTCCTTATTATCGATAAGTTCTTCTGTTTTTATGAGCTCTTCTTCAAAGGCCATAGGCTACCTCCCTTCTGCGGCATTTATACAGCTTTCCATTACGGAATCCAGGACAGGACCTTCTATCTTAATGTCCCAGAAATACTCTTCTGCCTTTACCGCCTGATAAATAAGCATCAAAAGACCTCCGGCAGTCTTTGCGCCGGCGTCCTTTGCTGCTTTGAGAAGCTTGGTCTCTCCCGGGTTATATACCACATCGGAGACCGTTTCAAAATGCTCTATGAGATTTTTCGTAAAGGGCATAATATCCATGGCATCGGGATACATTCCCAGGGGAGAAGTATTCACCAGTCCGTAAAACTCATCCTGCCGGATCATTGAAAGGAGGGAAGAGTCCACGGCTTTCAGGAAGTTTACTTCGGGGAAGGACTTTTTAAGACCAGGAAATCTTTTGTCGCTTCTGCCGCATACCGTAACAGAAGATGCACCTTTGTCCAAAAGGCTTAGGATGACTGCCCTGCAGGCGCCTCCGGCACCGTATATGAGAAAGCTTTTCCCAAAGACATCTATGCCGGCATGATCCAGCATAAATCCGAAACCGTTGTAATCCGTATTGTATCCCCTATAGCCGTCCTTTTCCTTAACCACCGTATTTACGGCGCCGATCTTTTCCGCCTCGGGAGAAAGGGCATAAAGGTCCTTCATTACCAGCTGCTTATATGGCATGGTAACGCTGAAGCCTGATATATCCTTATCCTTTATGATGCGAAAGATCTTATCTTTATCTTCCTCAGGAACGGCAATCATCTCGTAGGAGGCAGAAAGATCCAGCTCTTTGAAGATGCATTGGTGGATCATTTGGGAATATGAGTGGGAGATATGATCACCCACAAGGGCAAACTTCTTCATATTATGCCTCCTTAAAGGGATTTACAGGTTAAAGATACACCTTAAAAGGGATGTTTTCAATAAAAGGTCAATCATTTCTGCCGAATTCCGAAAGCTTAAGTCCTTCATTCTTTTCCAGTACGGATTTTACGGCCCACGGATGGATAAACAGCAGAAGAGGCCTGTCCTTAAGATCCGAAACGATCTTCATATCGGATGTTCCTATTATCTTTTTAAGATCCACTGTTTCGGGATCCTCAACCCATCTGATGTATTCGTGGGGCATGGGATCCATCCTTATATCTACGCCGTATTCGTTTTCGAGCCTGTATTTTAAGACATCAAACTGAAGGACACCTACTACGCCGACGATTATCTCCTCAAGACCGGCATTAAGATCCTTAAAGATCTGTATGGCGCCTTCCTGAGCTATCTGAGTAACGCCCTTGACGAACTGCTTTCTTTTCATGGTATCAAGCTGTACGACTCTTGCAAAATGCTCCGGAGCAAAGGTAGGGATGCCCTCGAATCTGAACTTGCGGCCGGGAGTGAGTATGGTATCACCTATGGAGAAAATACCGGGATCGAAAACACCTATTATGTCTCCGGCATATGCCTCATCTATTACTTTACGTTCTGATGCCATAAGCTGCTGGGGCTGAAGAAGCTTCTGCTTTCTGTTGCCCTGTACATGATATACTTCCATACCGCCTTCGAATTTTCCCGAGCATATGCGCATAAAAGCTATCCTGTCCCTGTGAGCCTTGTTCATGTTTGCCTGTATCTTAAATACAAAGGCGGAAAAATCCGGATCAAAGGATGAAAGCAGGCCTTCGTCCGTATTCCTCGGCAGGGGCGGAGAGGTAAGCTTAAGAAAATAATCGAGAAACAGCTCTATTCCGAAATTGTTTATGGCCGATCCGAAAAACATGGGAGAGAGAAGACCCTTATCCACGTCCTCCTTGATAAACTCGTTTCCCGCAGTATCAAGGAGCTCCAGATCCTCCGAAAGCTTTTCCAAAATTGCATCTCCCACGAAATCCTTAATAGAGGGATCTTCCAGGGTAAAGGCCGTATCCTTGGCAGCCTTTTCTCCTTTGCTCTCCTCCTTGAATGCATGCACCAGCTTCTCTTTTCTGTCATAGACGCCCTTAAAGGTGCGGCCGTTTCCCAAAGGCCAGTTAAGGGGGCATGTCTTTATGCCCAGTACGCTTTCTATCTCATCACAAAGATCGAAGGGATCCTTGGAATCTCTGTCCATTTTATTTATAAAAGTAAATATGGGTATATGACGCAGCATACACACCTTGAAAAGCTTGATGGTCTGGGGCTCCACGCCCTTGCTGCCGTCTATTACCATCACCGCCGAGTCGGCTGCCATAAGAGTTCTGTATGTATCTTCGGAAAAATCCTGATGGCCGGGGGTATCAAGTATATTTATGCAATATCCGCCGTACTCGAACTGCATGGCAGATGATGTAACTGATATACCTCTTTCTTTTTCGATATCCATCCAGTCGGACAGAGCATGACGCGCTGTTCTTTTTCCCTTTACGGAGCCGGCCAGATTTATGGCACCGCCGTAAAGCAGGAACTTTTCTGTTAAGGTGGTCTTTCCTGCATCGGGATGAGATATGATGGCAAACGTCCTTCGCCTCTGGATCTCTTCTTTTATTCCCATTATTACCTCCTGCAGATGATTTTGATATTGATCAGGGAAAGAAGATATCTTAATAAGAGATCAGTTTTCCCGAGCCGTCCAATAAGCCAATTCATTTTACTAAAAGAGCCTTAAAAGTGTCAATGCGGCTTGATTTTAACGGCACTTTATCATAGAATTGTGTTAACGAGAGTTTTATCATTGGAGAGAATATGTCAAAAATTGCTATTATTACGGATTCAAACAGCGGCATCAGCGAAGAAGAGGCTCTCAAGCTGGGAATACAGATAATCCCCATGCCTTTTGAGATCGGGGAAGAGACTTACTTCGAAGGCATCAATATGACTCAGGAGCAGTTTTATAAGATGCTTAAAAAGGGCGATACCATCGCAACATCCCAGCCTTCTCCGGAAACGGTGACAGAGGTCTGGGACAAGGCGCTTCTTGTAAAGGATCAGGTGGTATATATACCCATGTCATCGGGATTGTCCGGGAGCCTGCAGACAGCCAAAATGCTGGCGGAAGATTACAAGGGAAAGGTCTTTGTGGTAGACAACCAAAGGATATCAGTCACTCAGGCCCAGTCTGTTTTCGATGCCATAAGTCTTGCTCAGAAGGGTTATGATGCCGAGCAGATAAGGGATATCCTTGAAAGAGACAAGTTTAATTCGACCATATACATAACGGTAGATACCCTTAAGTATCTGGCCAAAGGAGGACGGCTCACACCGGCTGTGGCTGCACTCGGAAGAGTCTTAAGGATCAAGCCGGTCCTTCAAATACAGGGAGATAAGCTGGATACCTTTTCCAAAGCCAGAACAATGAAGCAGGCCAAAAAGATCATGACGGATGCCATAAGAAACGATATGGAAAATCGTTTCGCCTCGGATTTTTCCGGCAAGGACTGCTTTATATCTCTTGCACATACGGATTCTCCCGAGGAATGCGAGATCTTTAAAAAAGAAGTAGAAGAGCTGTTCCCGGGATACCCTGTTTATTATGTGCCGCTGTCTCTCAGCGTGGCATGTCACATAGGACCGGGAAGTCTCGCAATCACTTGTACCAAGCGGCTTCCGGAGTTATCAGACAAATAGGTAAAAGCTGAAAGGTGCTAAAACAAAGGAAAGTTGACCGCAAAACGGCGAAAAATCCAGTAAAACTGCTTGACAAACGGTGTTTTGCGGTATATAAATAATACAGCTCAAATGCAGAGCACGCATTTTCTAGGGAGGAAAAAATAATGAACAAAGCAGAATTAGTAGCAGCTATCGCTGCAAAGGCAGACTTAACAAAAAAAGATTCTGAGAAAGCTTTAAAAGCTGTTATCGACGTTATAACAGACGAGCTCGTTAAGGGCGAAAAGGTTCAGCTCGTTGGCTTCGGTACATTCGAAGTAGCTGAGAGACCTGCAAGAGAAGGAAGAAATCCTCAGACTGGCGCAAAGATGAAGATCGCTGCATCCAAGGCTCCTAAGTTCAGAGCTGGAAAGGCTTTAAAGGAAGATGTAAACGCAAAGAAGCCTGCAAAGAAAGCTGCCAAAAAGGGTAAGAAATAAATAAATCAAAATTGCGGGGACGGATATTTCCGCCCCCCTTTTTTAATATCAGGAGTTCTGTTCAGAGAACCGGCTCCCCATTAGGCTTCCCGAAAGGAATATTAATGAGACTGGATAAATATCTGAAGGTCACAAGACTTATCAAAAGAAGAACGATAGCCAACGAGGCCTGCGATGCCGGCAGGGTTCTGGCAAACGGAAGGGTTGTAAAAGCTTCCTACGATGTTAAAATAGGAGATGTACTGGAGCTTATGCTTGGAAACCGTACCGTAAAGATCCGTGTAAAGGACATAGCCGACACCCAGAAAAAGGAGGAAGCGGCAGAACTTTACGAATTTCTTGAACAGGAAAGAGGAGAATAATGGCAAAAAAGGCAGTTAACAGGAGCAAAAGAAAAGGCAAAAGACTTGTTGCCGTAATAGCGGTATTCCTATGTGCTGCGATGATAGTGGAAGCCTTTTATGTGGGCGGACGTATTAATAAATACGAGGCCCGGGAAGAAGCCTTGAACAAACAGATAGAGGAACAGATACAGGAATCCGAAAGACTCCAGGAAGAAAGCGAATTTGTTGGAACACTGGAGTATATAGAGAAGATAGCCAGAGAAAAACTGGGTATGGTAAAGGACGACGAAATCATACTTAAAAAGGAAGAGTAGTGGAAAAGAGGACATTACTTTCAAGAGCAAAGGATTATATAGATGCCCATCATATGTTTAAGGGAAAAGAGCATGTGGTGGCGGGCATTTCAGGAGGTGCAGATTCCATGTGCCTTCTGTTTGTGCTTTTAAAGCTCAGAGATCTTTATGATCTCGACATCACTGCGGTCCATATAAACCACATGCTAAGAGGCAAAGACGCAGACGGAGATATGGAATTCGTAGAGGAGTTCTGCTATAAAAACGACGTGCCGATACTCACCTACAAGGCAGATATAAAAAGCATTGCAAAGAGCAGAGGCCTGGGAGAAGAAGAAACAGGCAGGCTGGTGCGCTACAACATCCTCAGCCAGGTCTTCAATGATGAGGACTGCGACCTTATAGCCACGGGGCATCATAAGGATGACAATGCGGAGACTGTCATCATGAATGCCGTAAGGGGCTCGGGGCTGGCAGGATTGTCGGGTATGGAGCCTGTTAACGGTGTGATAATAAGACCGCTTCTGTTTGCATCAAAAAAAGAGATCCTGGAATTTATGGAGGAGGAAGGCCTTTCCTACAGAACAGACGAAAGCAATTTCGACAACGGCTACTTAAGAAACAAAATAAGGAATGTGGTCATCCCCTATATAGACGAAGAGCTTAACGAACGGGGAACGGAGCATATATTAAATGCAGCAGCCGCATTCAGGGATGCATATTCCTATCTGGAGGAATGCGCCCGCAAATATCTGCGAAAGGAAGAGCCTCAAAGCCTTGATGTTAAAAGGCTTAAAAGAAGGCATACGGCACTTGTAGGGGAAATAATCAGGCAGAAGATATTCAGAGTATCCGGAAGCAGAAAGGATATAGGAAAGAAGCATATAGATGCAGTTGTATACCTGATGGAAAAGGGCTCCGGAAGCTCGGTGGATCTCCCCTTTGGGGTAACCGTTTACAGAGACTACGACAAACTTAATTTTGTAAAGGGAGAACCTGAGGGAAGGGATATAATGATCACTCTTTCAGAGGAGCCGTACGATAAAGGGCCCGTACCACGGGAAGACTTTATTAAATGGTTCGACAGGGATAAAATAAAAAAATACGAGATAAGGACCCCTGAGGCCGACGATTATTTGGTAATAAGGGGCGGGCATAAGAAAAAGCTCAACCGTATATTTATAGACGATAAGGTGCCGAGGGAATACAGAGATAAGATAAAAGTACTTGCGGACGGCAATCATATCCTGTGGTATGAAGGCGGCCGTACAAGCATGGATTGCAGAGTCACGGAAGAAACAAAAAATTTATTGATATTAAAGGTTCAGGAGGGCGAACGATGAATTATCATGTGGAAACTTTAATCCCCGAAGAGGATATCGAAAAAAGGATCAAAGAGCTGGGAGAGGAGATAAGCAGGGATTATCAGGGAGAGAGCATAAAAATGCTTTGTGTCCTTAAAGGAGGAGCATTCTTTATGACCGAACTGGCCAAGCACATAGATGAAAGTGTTCCCGTTGAATTGGATTTTATGGATGTTTCCAGCTACGGAAACGGCACGGAGACCACGGGAGCCATCAAGATATTAAAGGATCTGGACGAGACCATAACGGGCCAGAGGGTTATCATCATTGAGGATATAATAGATTCGGGCGTAACCCTTTCGAATCTTATAGAGCTTCTTTATAAGAGAGATCCCAAGGATATAAAGGTGTGTACACTTCTGAGCAAGCCTTCCAGAAGGAAAGTGCATGTGAAAGTAGATTATATAGGATTTGAGATACCGGACAAATTTGTTGTAGGCTACGGCCTGGATTATGCCCAGAAGCACCGGAATCTTCCCTATATAGGCGCAGTAGTTTTTGACGAGGAGTAATTTACCGGATGAATACAAACAGAAGAGGCTTAAGACTGTGGCCCGTCATACTGATATTGGCCATGTTTGCTTTCATGATGTATGAAAGATATATGCAAAGGCCCAGATCGGATTTTTCCTTTAATAATCTTCAGTATATGATCGAGGAAAAGACCGCTGAAATAACAACCATAGACATCACCCAGAACAGAGAAGTCCCCACGGGTGTTGTTTACATCACTACGAAAGAGAACGGGGAATATACCTTTTATACGGATGATGTCAACAGGGTAGTGGATTATCTCATCAATAAGGACATATCCTATACTCTTTATGATGTGGATCGGCCATCATGGCTGGAAGAGAACATAATGCTCATAGTGCTGGCCATTGTGGGGATCTCCGTGCTTTTCTTCCTTATGTCTCAGGGCATGGCCATGGGCGGCGGAGCCAATCAGAATCCCATGATGGATTTCGGCAAAAGCCGGGCCAAGAGAGCCGTGGATTCAGACGGGAAGGTTACATTTAAGGATGTAGCCGGCCTCAAGGAGGAAAAAGAGGATCTTAAGGAGATAGTAAGCTTTCTCAAGGACCCTGGCAAATTTACGGATATAGGCGCCAGGATACCTAAGGGCGTTATCCTTGTGGGACCTCCCGGCACAGGCAAGACGCTTCTGGCAAAGGCTGTTGCCGGAGAAGCAGGCGTGCCCTTCTTTTCCATTTCCGGCTCGGATTTTGTGGAGATGTTCGTAGGCGTCGGAGCATCCAGAGTAAGGGATCTTTTCGATCAGGCAAAGAAAAACTCTCCCTGTATAGTATTTATCGACGAGATAGATGCTGTGGCTAGGCGACGCGGAGCAGGTCTTGGAGGCAGCCATGACGAAAGGGAACAGACCCTCAACCAGCTTTTGGTGGAGATGGACGGATTCGGAACAAATTCCGGCATTATAGTAATGGCTGCTACAAACAGAGTGGATATACTTGATCCCGCCATCATGCGTCCCGGAAGGTTTGACAGGAAGGTTGCAGTAGGAAGGCCTGATGTGGCCGAGAGAGAAGAGATACTTAAAGTTCATTCAGCCAAGAAAAAACTGGCGGAGGATGTGGATCTTAACAAGATAGCCAGGACTACTGCCGGATTTACGGGAGCTGATATAGAAAACCTTATGAATGAAGCCGCTATAGAAGCGGTAAATAATAACAGGCAGTTTATTACCCAGAAGGATGTTGATGCATCCTTTATAAAGGTGGGCATAGGAGAAGAGAAAAAAAGCAAGGTCATATCTCAGAAAGAGAAAAGGATAACGGCATATCACGAATCAGGTCATGCTCTTTTATTCCATCTTCTGCCCAGTCAGGATCCCGTATATACCATTTCCATCATCCCTACGGGAGTGGGTGCAGCAGGCTATACGATGCCGCTTCCGGAAAATGATGATATGTTCAGCTCCCGGAAAAAGATGATGGATGATATTACAGTAGCTCTGGGGGGAAGGGTTGCAGAAGAACTTATATTTGATGACATAACAACAGGGGCATCCCAGGATATTAAGCAGGCAACAAAAGTTGCCAGAGCTATGGTGACCAGATTCGGCATGTCGGATAAGATGGGCCTGATAAACTATGATACGGATGCAGACGAGGTATTTCTGGGGAGAGACCTTGCCCAGCAAAGGCCCTATTCCGAAGAGGTGGCCGGTGCCATAGACAGCGAGATAAAGAGGATAATAGAGGAATGCCATAATAAGGCCACATCTCTTATAAAAGATAATATGGATAAGCTCCATAAGTGTGCAGAACTGCTTTTGGAGAAGGAAAGGATATCCAGAGAGGAATTTGAGGAATTATTCTCTGAGCCTGTGCCTGTTACGGAAGGTTAGTGAATTTTTCGTCAAACTCTTTAGTAATAATTGCACAAAAAAGTTCGAAATTTTTGTAATTTTTGTTCACACTTTAGGACAATACTGTAATACTATAATGGTACCCCAAATACTTTTTGAATTTTTTGTTATACCCCAAAAACAAAAAATACCTTCTTACAAAAGACAGCCGAAAGGCTGTTTTTTGTTGCCCGGAAAAATAAGTCGTCAAAAACTTGACAATTTCGGCCGGTGTGCTATAAAGGTATCAGATATATGTTATCAACAAGTCCATACAGGAGGCTTTATCATGAAGAATTTAAAGAAGGCATTTGCTCTTATACTTATTACTGCTCTTGCTGCATTAAGTGTATCTGCATGTAAGGGAAACGGCGGATCCGGAAGCAAGGGTGAAACAAATGAGACTATCGAGTCTGTACTTGAAAAAATGGAAGCTGCCACAAAAGAAGTAAAATCTTCGGAAGCAGATTACAACCTGGATCTCAAGATGCTCATTAAGGTTCAGGGAATGTCTATGGATATGGTCATGAACATGACAGGCGTAACAAAGGGAACTACAGATCCTAACGCAGCATACATTGACATGGACATGAATATCGAAGTGCCTGTTGCAGGCGCTCAGAACCAGAAAATGGAAGCATACGTTGTTCCCGAGGGAGACGAGTACGTAATGTACAGCACATCCGACGGAGGAGAAAGCTGGTCAGCAGTTACGGTAGATGCTTCTCAGGCACAGGAAATGGTCGGAGAATCTGGTCAGGGAATGGTGGACCTTTACAAAAACGGTCTTCCCATTGAGCTTCAGGGAACAGAAAAATTTGAAGGAACAGACTGCTTCCTTATAACAGGAGATATAGGAATAGATGATCTTACAAAGATCATGGAAAAAGTAGGATCAAGCCAGGAGGATTCTTTGAGCAGCCTTGAAGGTCTTGTGGGAGAAACAGGAGAGGATATCGTATATCATCTTTCCATGTATGTAAATACATCCGATTATACTCTTAAAGGACTGTCTGTAGATATGAAGGATGCCATGGACAAGGCTCTTAAGGCCTCATTCGAATCTCAGGGTCTTTCAGCTGATTCAGTGGAGATAGTAACAGATGCCGCAGAGATCAAAGTGGTATATACATCATATAACAGCGTAGATGAGATAACAGTACCTGATGATGTTAAGGCTGCGGCAGGAAGGTAATATCCCGGCCACAATACGAGAATAAATGTCCTTTATTTATTAAGGCATTTATCATAAAAACAAAAATTAAATATTGATTTTGAAAGATCAAAGAAAGAGGTAATTTATGAAAAAAAGATTGTTATCTATCCTTTTGGTCACATGTGTTTTTGCTGCTGCACTCACGGGATGCGGAGGCGGCAAGCAGGGAAACGGCTCCGGAACTGATCTTTCAGATGAACAACCTACACCGGGTGGAAGCGTCAAAGTAGGAATGACGCAGGACCTGGTAAGTCTTGACCCCCACCAGACGGCGGACGCAGGAACCAGAAGTGTTGTATTCAATATTTACGAAGGTCTTGTAAAGCCCACCAGCGACGGACAGCTTGTTCCCGCTGTGGCAGAGGACTATAAGATCTCCGAGGACGGTATGACCTATACCTTTACATTAAGGGACGGCATAAAGTTCCACAACGGAGATCCGGTCACTACAAACGACATCGTATATTCACTTAAGCGTTATGCGGAGATCCAGGGAGAGGGCTCCGCATTTTCTGTTGTGGAAGATGTTAAAGCCGTCGACGACAAGACAGTAGAGATCCATCTGAATAGTAAGAATACGGAGTTTATGCCGCAGCTGACCGTTGCGATCATACCGGAAAGTGTTGCAGATATAGGAAAGACACCGGTAGGAACAGGTCCCTTTAAGTTTACGGCCTACACTCCCGGTCAGAAGCTGGAGCTTTCAAAGAATGAGGATTACTGGGTAGAGGGACAGCCTTATCTGGATTCCGTTGAGTTTTCCATCATTTCCGATATGGAGACGGCGTTCCTGCAGCTTCAGTCAAAGACCATAGACATCCTTAATTATCTGACCATAGATCAGACAGAAACTTTAAAATCGGATGAATTCAATATTGTAAACGGCTCCATGAACCTGGTGCACGGACTTTTCCTTAACAATGATTACGAGCCCTTTACAAAGCTTGAAGTAAGACAGGCTGTATGCTACGCCATAAACAGAGATGAGATAAACGATTTTCTGTTCGGAGGTGCCAGCAGGCTCATAGGAGCTCCTATGGTTCCTACCATTGCCAGATTCTTTAACGAGGATGTTGTGGATGCATATCCTCATGACCCCCATAAGGCAAAGGAGCTTTTAAAGGAAGCGGGATATGAAGACGGCTTCGACCTTACGATCTCCGTGGCATCATCCTATTCCCAGCATGTGGCAACGGCGCAGATAATCGTTGAGCAGCTGAAGGAGATAGGCATCAATGCAAAGATCGAGCAGATCGAATGGAGCTCATGGCTTCAGGATGTTTATCAGGACAGAAAATACGAAGCAACGGTAGTGGGATTTGACGGTACACTTGCACCCAGCTCCTGGCTCGCAAGATACAGAAGCGATTCCTCCAAAAATATTACCAATTATAAATCAGAGGAATTTGATGCCGCATTTGATGCAGCTGTTGCAGCACCGGATGATGAACAAAAGGATGAAGCATACAAAGAGCTTCAGAAGATCATATCCGATGATGCCGTAAGTGCATATATCGAAGACCCTGCGGATTTCGTGGGAACGACCAAGAGAGTGGGAGGATATAAGTTCTATCCCACATCAGCCTGGGATCTTTCCACCGTATATGTAAAAGAATAAAGTGAAAAGCTATGAAATATGTGCTTAAAAGGTTGGCAAGCCTTGTGATAACATTGTTTTTTATCTCCCTTGTTACATTTATAGCTTTCGACCTTATTCCCGGAGATTCGGCACTGACATCCCTGGGAACAAATGCAACTGAAGAACAAATAGAGAAGCTCAGGGAAGAGAGGGGATTGAACGACCCTCTCTCCCAGCGTTATCTGAAATGGCTGTCCAGGGCTGTAAGAGGCGATTTCGGCGATTCCTATCAATATAAGATCCCTGTAACGGAGCTTATAGGGAAAAGAGCCGTTACAACTCTGCTTTTAGCCCTGATGTCGTTTATATTTATTTATGTTCCCGCCATTCCTCTCGGCATGCTGGCCGCGAAGTTTACGGGCAAGTGGCAGGACCGGATATCTCATGTGGGGTCACAGGTGATAATGGCGATCCCTCCTTTCTTTATGGGAATACTTTTGACCGCTCTTTTCGGAGTGGTGCTGAATATTTTTCAGCCGGGCAATTTCGTATTTCCCACCGATGATCTCTTTAAAAGCCTCAGATATCTGGTACTTCCGGCCATAGCCATAGCTTTGCCCAAAATAGCCATGGTAATGAAATATTTAAGGAATTCCGTACTTGAGGAAACAGGGAAGGATTATATTAAAAATGCAGTGGCATCGGGCAGTACGAAAAAGACTGCTCTCTGGCGTCACGCCTTTAAAAATGCAATGATCCCCGTAATAACCTTTTCCACTATGATGATAGGAGAGATCCTTTCCGGAAGTATCGTCGTGGAACAGGTTTTTTCCGTTCAGGGGATAGGTCGCCTTATGATAACAGGGATCTCCATGAGGGATTATCCTGTGATAACGGCCCTTGTGCTTTATGTGGCAGCTATTGTCATCATCATAAATATGCTGGGTGATTTTGCCTACAGACTGGTAGATCCCAGATTAAGGAGGCAAAAGCTGTGAAAAACATGAAGAAAAGTCTTAAGATCTGCCTTATCATAGCAGCCATCCTTATACTTGCGGCTCTCATCGGCCATTTCTGGACCCCCTACAGCACCACCGACATGGATGTTTCTCTGAAGAATGCACCCCCCTCATGGCAGCATTTGATGGGATGCGATAATTTCGGGAGAGATATTTTCAGCAGGGTGCTGAACGGCATGGGGACAACAGTACTTGTAGCCCTTCTTACGGTAGGGATAGGCCTTATTGTGGGGACCGTCCTGGGCTCCTTAGTGGGCTATTACGGCGGTATAGTGGATACGGTCCTCATGAGGATCTGCGATGTCATACTGGCCTTCCCCACGGTACTTATGGTCCTGGTATTTATAGCCATAACGGGAACGGGAAAATACAATATCATATATGCTTTAGGCTTTCTTTTCATACCTAGCTTCGTAAGGATGTCCAGGGGAGAGATACTTAAGCTTAAAGAGATGGAATATATAAAAAGCGCCAAAGTGATGGGTGTATCAAATATAAAGATAATATTCTTTCATATAATACCCAATATGCGCTCCGCGCTCCTTACATCACTTGTAGTAGGCTTTAATAATGCCGTTCTTGCTGAGGCATCCATGAGCTATCTGGGACTGGGAGTACAGCCTCCGGATGCCAGCCTGGGCAGGATGATATCAGAGGCCCAGAATTACCTGTTCAGGGCTCCCTGGTATCCGATCTTCCCGGGTATAGTGATAATAATCATAATTCTTACATTCTCCATGCTAGGAGAAGAACTGAGGGATATGGAAAATGCAGGATAACTTAGATCAGAATGTCATCTTAAAAGTTGAAGACCTGTGCCTGTCCTTCGGCCAAAAGAAGATCCTTAAAAACGTAAGCTTTCAGGTAAGGAAAGGCGAGACTGTGGGCATAGTAGGAGAGACCGGATCAGGGAAATCCATGACTGCCATGGCGGTAATGGGCCTTCTTCCCGATAATGCCACGGTTTCCGGACGGATCACATTTGACGGCAGGATACTTACGAAGCTTACGGAAAAAGAACAGGCAGCCATCAGAGGAGATGACTTATCCATGGTATTTCAGGACCCCATGACCTTCCTGGATCCTGTCATGAAGGTAGGAAAGCAGGTGGGCGAGCCCTTGAGAAACCATGGGATCAAGGACAAAAAGGAAAGAAAGAAAAGGGTGCTGGAGCTTTTCCGCAAGGTAAGCTTCAAGGATCCTGAACTTATATATAAAAGCTATCCTCACGAGCTTTCGGGAGGAATGAGACAGAGAGCTCTTATAGCTCAGGCACTTATAGGGGATCCCAAGCTTCTTATTGCTGACGAACCTACAACAGCTCTGGATCCCAAGGTGGCGGACGATATCCTGTCTCTCATAGAAAAGCTTAATATGGAGCACAAGGATATGGCCATGCTCTTTATCTCCCACGATCTGGATATCATCAGGCGCATGTGCGACAGAGTCCTTGTTATGTATCAGGGAGAACTGGTGGAAGAGGGAAAGACAAGGGATGTATTTGAAAGACCAAAGGAGGAATATACAAAGACTCTTGTGGCGGATATCCCTCATTGCGAAGAGCTAGCCGGTGATGATGACACTGTTTTAAAGCTTACGGATGTAAGCGCCTTTTACAAGGATGATTCAGGTGTACGGCATGATATCCTTGAGAATGTAAGCTTTCACCTGAAGGAGAATGAGACACTGGGCCTTGTGGGAGAGAGCGGCTCAGGTAAAAGTACTCTTGCCAGGATAATAACGGGACTTAATAAAGAATATACGGGAAAATATGAGACCTTCGGAAACAAGCCCCAGATGATCTTTCAGGATGCCTACAGCTCTTTGAATCCTGCAAAGACGGTGGAATGGATAATGGAGATACCTCTTAAAGTACGGGGGATCAAGGGGCGGAAGGAAAGAAGGCAGATGATCATTGATATACTGGAGAAGGTAGGGCTGGATGAGAGCTATCTGGATAAAAAGCCCAAAAACCTTTCGGGAGGACAGAGACAGCGTGTCTGCATCGGCTGTGCCCTCTGCTCCGAATCCAAATTGATCATTGCGGACGAAGCCGTTTCATCCCTTGATGTTACCGTATCATCCAAGATATTGAAGCTTATGCAGGATTTGCAAAAGGAAAAGGGATTTGGCATACTGTTTATATCTCATAACATGGAACTGGTTTCAAAATATTGCCACCGTGTGCTGAAAATAGAAGACAAAACTGTGAAGGAAGGTGACAAATACGAGGTAATAAATAAGGAGGCGTAATATGAGAAGGATACTTATTTGTGAACTGCATGAGGAATCTGACACCTTTAATCCTGAGATCGCGGGATTGGAATTCTTTAAGGGCGTCCGGTATGCAGAGGGACAGGAGGCATATGATCTTTGCAAAAAGCTTCCGTGCGCATTTCATGGAATGATCGATGCCATCGAGGAGGATGACGGAGAAGTCATCCCGGGAATATCCCTTTACGGCGGCTCTGCAGGAGTGGTCTCCGACGAGGTATATAATCTTCTTAAGGACAGGACGGAGTATTATATCAAGAACTCAGGTGATCTGGACGGAGTCTTTGTTTCCTGCCACGGTGCCACGGTAGTGGAATCGGAATGGGATGCCTGCGGTAAGTATCTGGAATTCGTAAGGGAGCTTGTGGGGCCGGATGTGGTCGTTGCTGCTTCCTTTGACCTTCATGCCAATATTACGGATACACTTCTTGAGGCTGTTGATGCAGCATGCGCTTATCAGACATATCCCCATATGGATTTTTATGAAACGGGTTTAAGGGCAGGCAGAATGGGCATGAGGATCCTTGATAAAAAGCCTACCGTTATGGCGGCGGTACATATACCAATGCTTGTACCGGCTCAAGGATATACGTCTCTTGTAAGCCCCTTCAAGGATATAATAGATTACGGCAACAGCCTTGTAAAAGACGGAAAAGTCCTGGATTTTTCCGTACTCACGGTTACGCCCTGGATGGATATAGATCCCCATGAATGTACCTGTATCGTCATAGCAGAGGACGGAGAGACCGCATGTAAGTATGCCGATGAACTGGCAGAGAAGCTTTTTGCAGCCAAGGATGATATGTGGCCGGAGATGATGACGGTAGACGAGATAATAGATCTGGCTGAAAGACCTGAGACAAAGAAGCCTGTGGTAGTAGGAGACGGAGCGGACTCCGTTAACAGCGGAACACCGGGTGACTGTATATATGAGGCCCTGAGAGTATACGAACGGGGATCATCACTTAAAACAGGCATGTTCGTAAAGGATCCTGAAACAGTAGCGAAAGCTTTTGAAACAGGCGTAGGAGGAGAAGCCGATTTCGAAATAGGCGGAAAGATAACTCCCGATGTACCCGGTCCCTTAAGAGCAAGAGGAAGAGTCAGATGTCTTTCTGACGGGGAATATGTACAGGAAGGTCCCGCAGGAAGAGGCTTCCCCTGCCAGATGGGCAGAACGGCTGTTATAAGTATAGGAAATATAGATCTTATGGTATGTGAAGATCCGAGAGGCTCCTCGGGTGACCCTCAGATACTGCGGCACTTCGGCATAGAGCCGACCCTTTACGATCTTATAGTGGTAAAGGCGGCCACCTCTTTCAAAGTGCCTTATGGTCCCATTGCGGGCACCATCGTCATAGTGGATACTCCGGGTGCTGCAGCAGCCAATCTTCACAGATTTAACTGGAAAAACAAGGCTGCAAATATGTATCCCTTCGATCTGGAGGAGGGTTATACTCTGGAAAAAGCCACAGTAAGGTAAAAAATGATAAACATACGGCTTCCTGATGATGTAAAAAGAATAATGGAAAAGCTGGAAGATGCCGGCTTTGAAGCCTATGCGGTAGGAGGTTGTATAAGGGATTACCTTTTGGGAAGACCTCCGGGTGATCATGACATCACAACAGATGCAAGACCTGATCAGATAAAGGCGCTTTTCAGCCATACTGTTGATACGGGAATAGAGCACGGTACGGTAACAGTGCTTTTGGGAGGCAAACCGTATGAGGTGACGACATACCGGGTGGACGGGCCCTACTCTGACGGCAGGCATCCTGATGCGGTCTCTTTTACAAGAAGCCTGGAGGAAGATCTGCTGCGCCGGGATTTTACCATAAATGCCATGGCGTATAACGAAAGAGAGGGCTTAAAGGATCTTTACGGCGGAGTCTCGGATCTCGAGAACAGGCTGATCAGGTGCGTGGGAGATCCCAAGGACAGATTTCGGGAGGATGCCCTGCGCATATTAAGAGCCTTAAGATTTGCTGCCCAGCTGGATTTTACTCTGGAGGAGGGTACAAAAAAGGCTATCAGGGAAATGGCACCGGGCCTTGTGCGCATAAGCGCAGAGAGGATACAGACCGAGCTGAAGAAACTGCTGCTCTCGGATAATCCCGATTATGTAAGGCTGTTAAAAGAATATGGCATAACAGATCACATCCTTAAATGGGCTGACCCGGACAAGGAATGCCTGGAGGCTTTAAAAGCTTCCAAAGCGGACCTGGGAGTAAGGCTGGGGATAATGCTCTCCAAGAATCTTTCCGAAGCGGGAGAGATCTTAAGGACTTTAAAGATGGATAATGCCACTATAGATAAAGTAAAAGGCATCCTGAAGTATAAAGATGGTTTTCCCGAAGCAGAAAAAAAGGCCATAAAAAGATATATATCAGAAACGGGGGAAGAGCTTTTTCTTTCCGTTACGGATTATAAAGAAGCTTATTTCAAGGCCGCCGGTAATAAAGAAGGCCTTAGGGATCTTAGACAGATAAAGGATATATATGAGGATATAAAAGAAAACGGAGAATGCATAAGTATAAGAGACCTTATGATAAACGGAGCCGATATAATCGCCTTAGGGGCAAAAGAAGGCCCGGAAATAGGAGATATCCTTAAAAAGCTCCTTCTTAAGGTAATAGAAGAGCCTGATCTGAACAGCAAAGAGACCCTTCTTAATGCAGCAAAAGAATATCTGAAGATATAAATAAAAGCCCTGAAGTCATAAACTTCAGGGCTTTTGATATTGTTCAGCGTTTCTTTTTCTTCTTGTCTTCCATTTTCGCAAGAGAACCGTGAGTTGCCGCAACCTTAGTTATATATATACCGCTGATCGTAGCCTTTATCTCCTGCTTTACGGGAATAAGATCGAATACGTTGGGCTCTGACACAAGATCTATGACTCTGCTGCCTATTTTTGCTCTTACAACAGGGACCTTTGTCATTTTGTTGATCTTGGGCACGGAATCCATTATAGCCTGAGGAAAATCTGCATCCTTCATACGCATCATTTTTTTATCTATAACGAGTATGGAATAGGTCTGGGCTGCAGCTTCGATTTTTGGAGCATTCTCAGCCATCCTTTTCTGCTGTCTTCTTCCGAAAAGATATAAGCCCGTAAAAGCGCCCACAAGTATTACCAGTACGATGATCAATACAAGAAGGACCGGTGAAATAGCTAAAAATAAAGGATTATGATTCAATGTTTATATCCTCCCTCTTCCTTAAATGACACCTTGGAATAATATCATTTTTGGGCCTTATTATCAAGTATGGAAGCTATGCGCGACTGGATCACGGGACCCATTTCCGAAAGCTGTTCCTTGGTAAGATCCTTCGGGTACACAGGCTCTCCGAAGGTGATGGTTACAGGACCTGCCTTTACCCAGGGCTTATGATCATCAAATATGGCCGCAGTTCCGGTCATGGCAACGGGGATCACGGCGCAGCCGGTTTTCTTTGCTATCTTAAAGGAACCCTCCTTAAAGGGGAGCATATTCCCGTCTTTTGATCTTGTACCCTCCGGATATATAAGCACGCTTATGCCTTTTTCGATAAGCTCCGTAGCCTTTTTTATGGACCGTACATTACTTCTTACATCCTGTCTGTCGATAAAGACGCATTCGATGAGCATCATCCACCAGCTGAAAATGGGGAACTTTTTAAAAACAGCCTTGGCCACTATGGCAGTAGGCGGCTTGCAGAGGGGATGCCCTACTATAAGGTCGAAGAAACCGTTGTGATTTCCCGCGTAAAGAACGGCCTCATTATCCGGTATATTTTCCCGGCCCTCCACCGTCACCTTTACTCCTGCCAGTACACGTATCACGTTGAAGCCGAATCTCACTATGGCATTTGCGGCCATAAGGCGTGCCCTTTTGCTGAAAAGGCCGACTATGAGCAGGATGAGCTGTACGGGAAGACTTATTATAAAATAAATAGTCATGAATATGATTATTATCACAAGTCTCATAGGAACACCTCCCGGTAATATAATACATTTTAACTGAAAGTTGTCAAATTAGGGGAAAGGGCCGGTCTTTTATGATATAATCGACTGGAAATGCCGCAGACTCTTAAAGTATAAAGAGATGACATACACAAAAAACATGAAGAAGATAAAAGCTATCCTGATACCGGTACTGGTCTTTCTGGCAGTATTCTTTGTATCAGTAAATATATTTTCATATTTTAAGAACAGGGATGTAAAAGCCGAAGGCGAGCTTTATGAGGGCGAGGAGATCCCCGTGATCAGCGCCGACCTTAAGGGATATACCGTAAACAGACTTTACGGCTTCAGATCATCCATAGACCCCGGTACCATAAGAGACAGTATGATCCCTCTTTCGGGAGACGCCGGGGAGTTCTTCATTTCCAAAAATACGGAAGGCATCAAAAGCGTTACCTATACCATAACCTCTGTATCTACTCAGGATAAGATCCAGAAGGGAAAGATAACAAAATTCCAAAAGTCCGATAAGGGACTTTCTTTTACTGTGGACACGGAAGGGAAAACGGAGAAAGATACAGAGTATTGCCTTACCTTCAATCTTCAGAAGGAGAACGGAGAAAGCTTCTACTACTATACAAGGCTTATGGTGTCAGACTCCTATGATTCCAAGAAGATGCTGGATTTTATCATGGATTTCAACGAAAAGACCTTTGATAAATCCTATGTTTCCAGTGTGGGCTCCTATATGTATGATACGGGAGCGCAAAGTACGGACCTTTCCAATATCGGAATAAATGCCACAGGAGATATGCTCGTATGGGGACCCATGTATCCCAGTATGAAAGGGGAGCCCAACATCACCATTAAAGCCGTTGCCGAAAATGAGATGCAGGCGGTGCTCCGTTATGATGTGGCTACGGATGCCATAGAGGAAGACAACAACATATACAACATATACGAGTTTTATTACATAAGATATGATACCGAAGATGATGTTATGCGGTTTATGAATTACAACAGGACCATGGAACCTGCATATGCTGTCTCCAGGGAAGTTGTGGATGAGAACGGAATAGCACTGGGGATCATCGATGAAAGAAGCATCAGCATGAGGGATATGTACAGCGAGGATTCTCATTATCTTGCATTTACACACGGCAAAGATGTTTATCTTTATAATCTTAAGGATAATGTTCTTTCGGATGTCTTCGGATTTAAAGATACCATGGCCAGGGGAATGTATAATACAAAGGTCTTAAGGGTGGATGAAGACGGAACACTTTATTTTCTGGCCTACGGATATATGCCTGAAGGTATAAGGGCAGGCCATGTGGGAACTTCGCTTTACCGGTACGACCAAAAGGATAATTCCCTTGAGGAGATCCTTTATATACCTTCTGCCAGATCATATCCCGGTCTCATAAATGATATGGATAAGATGTCCTTTATGAGTGTGGATCATGATCTCTACATCATGGCCGGAGACAGTGTATACAACATTGATTACAGAAACGGCGAATATGTCCCCATAATAAGCGGCCTTTCCAGCTACGATTACGGTGTTTCCGAGGACGGGATGCAGCTGGCTCTTTATTCCAACAGATCGTCAGAAGACCTTGAAAGCTTCAATATAATAAACCTTGATGACGGAGAGATAAAGGAGATCTCCGTGCCTGAAAGGGAAAAAGGCATAAGCTTTATAGGCTTTTACGGAAATGATATCATCTATGCCTTTGTGGAGGATATAGTCCCCAGGAAGGACGGGGGCATGGATCTTT
Organism: uncultured Eubacteriales bacterium; assembly: GCA_902797845.1. Taxonomy (GTDB): domain Bacteria; phylum Bacillota; class Clostridia; order Lachnospirales; family Lachnospiraceae; genus RUG14319. The sequence continues at coordinate 95,069 of CADBUJ010000022.1, forward strand.
ATTATAAAGAGATAGATGTGGTGGATAAGGATTTCAATGTCCTTAAGGTCTATAAAAAAGAAGGCAGGCTCCTTACGGGCATAGAGATGGATGAAAGGTCCATAAAGATAGAGATAGTCCGGAAAACAGATGACGGTTATAAAAAGGACGGAACGGATTACCTTCTCAATAACAGAGATGCAGTCCTTGCGGATCTTTATATAAGAGATGTTTATGACAGAAGCCTGGGTACCGTAAAGTATATGGAAGTAAACGATAATATGCCTGCACAGGATCCCATAGTCCTTTCGGCGAGGGTCCTTGCTGCAAAGGAGGACAATTCCGTTACGATAACCGAGCTGACGGAACAGATCTCCTACTACGTTTATTCCGGCGGGCTGATGGAGGAAGAATTCTCCGACCCCGTAAAGGCCATAGAATACTGCAAGAATGTTGTCACAGGCTCTGTGGTGGACTCCAAGAATAATGTGGTATGGGAAGATATAAAGCTTCCTGCAGAGAAGGACAGATTTATAAATAACTTCCGCCAGGGAGATATGCAGGGAGAGATAATAAGGGCCATAAAGAACTACGAAAAGGCGGAAGGCGATACTGTTATCGACACATCCCTTTCCATGGCCGAAAATCTTTCCGAGAACCTGCCGGACAAAAGAGTCCTGGAGCTTACGGGCTTGGCATTTGAGGACATCCTGTATTATGTAAATAACGGAACGCCTGTTATAGGTAAGTATAAGGACGGAGGATATGTGCTGATAGTAGGATACAACAGCAATTATTTCTATGGGGCAGATCCTGAGAACGGGGAAATAATGGACTGGAACATATCCGCATACAAAAAAGAATTTGAGGAAATGGGAAATATTTTTATAACATATTATTAATTCCGCAAAAGGAGATTTACCGGTCCGGCAGACAGCCGGGCCGGTTTTTTTGTTGTATATACGGGGATCTTCAGCTTAAAGGCAGATAGAGGGCAGCAGGATCTTTGTTAAAAATTTGTGAAAAGTATTGCCAATATATTACATAAAGGTTACAATATGTATGATCTAAAGGGAACACACAGTTCCTTTTTGATTTCAGTAAAAATGAAAGGAACCTTTATGAAGAAACGATTGACGGCATTGATGCTGACTATGGTATTTACATTATGTATCTTCAGCACCGATGCTGCAGCTGAGAATGGCACGATTGTCGATGTAAGTGACGGAGTTACAAAGGAGGAGCTGAATGATGATTCTGTTTTCCTTAAGCAGACCAGGTGGGGTACCTGTACCATAACGGCGGCAGGGACAATCATGAGAAGAGCGGCCATGCTTATGGGTAATCAGGATTGGCAGGACATCACGCTTGAAAGACTGGAGCAGGTCGCCTGGTCATATGCAGGGCTTTCCAATAAGTTTTCCCTGGACGGTGTATCTATGGGATACAGGGCCATATATTCAGAAGAAGAATTAAAGGAGATGCTTAAGGAACATCCCGAAGGCATCGTAGCTTATGACACATGGTATCCCCATGCAGTAGCCCTTCTGGATTATGATGAGGAAACAGACACATGGTATTGTCAGGAACCTTCCGCATACAAGCCCGATGGCATTATGCCTGTGGAAGAATCTCTTATATCCATAAATAATGTAAGAGGCGTGTGGTACGCGGAAAGTTCCGGAGATCTGGATCTTTATCTTTCGACCATCAACGAAGAGGCATATGTCAGCAAAGAATAAAACTGAATAAAAATAAAAAAGATGGAACATGGATTCCATCTTTTTTTATTATTTATTTTTTTAGTCTTTCCATGAGCCATGGCAGCATAGGCTCAAATTTTACGCCGTAAAAGTGATCCGGATCATCCTGGGTGTTCTTGATGCAGCAGACCACATAATCTGCGGCTATGGTAGCAGCTTCTGCCTCAGATAAGCCTGACATCAGGGCTCCGGTAAAGGCAGATGCATATACATCTCCTGTGCCGTGGCATCCGTCTTTTATTTTTTCATGTTTGTAATATACCTTTTCTTTCCCGTCAAAAACAACTACACCGGTAGTTTCGGGCTCATATGATACACCTGTTAGAACGACCTCTTTACAGCCCATGGAAATAAGGCCCTGAAGCAGCCTGTCAACATATGCTTCGTCATATACATCTGCATATTCTATGCCTGTCAGAAAAGAGGCTTCTGTTATGTTGGGAAGTATGATATGGGCATTGGCTGCAAGATGACGCATCTCTGCCACATAATCAAGATCAAAGGCGGGATAGAGATTCCCGTTGTCTGCCATGGCAGGGTCCACTATGCGAAGGCCGTCAGGCAGAAGAAGGCTGTTGAAAATATCATTTACATAGGAGATCTGCTGTGTGCTGCCCAGATATCCCGTATATATGGCACTGAACTTTATGCCTTCCTTTTCCCAGTGCTTTCTGATAAGCGGGATATCATCCGTAAGATCTCTGAATGTAAAGTCTTTAAAACCGGCTGTATGAGTAGAAAGGACAGCAGACGGAAGAATAGCTGTTTCAAGGCCGCAGGCCGATAAGATAGGGAGTGCTACAGTAAGGGAGCATTGCCCCACACATGAGATATCCTGGATCGTAAGTATTCGTTTGTATGTCATTTTTCCCTCCATGGATCGTTGCTGATACTATATGTTACTAATCTATACTAATATATACTAATATATACTGTCCCTTTGTGTATAGCCTTATCTTCCCGAACGCATCCTCATTTTATGATCGAGTATGCGTTTTCTTATGCGTATATTCTTAGGCGTTATCTCCACTAATTCATCATTTTCGATGAAATCAAGGGCCTCTTCCAGACTTAGGATACGGGGCGGTACAAGTTTAAGCGCTTCGTCAGCCCCTGAAGCCCTTGTGTTCGTAAGATGCTTCGTCTTGCAGACATTTAATTCTATGTCTCCGCCCTTGGGATTCTGCCCTATGATCATTCCCGTATAGACCTGCTCACCGGGGCCAACAAAGAGAGTTCCTCTGTCCTGGGCACTGAAAAGACCGTATGTAACAGTAACGCCTGGCTCAAAGGCAATAAGAGATCCTGTCTGTCTGTAAGCTATATCCCCTTTATAGGGCTCGTATCCCTCAAATAAGGTGTTTAAGATACCGGTACCCTTGGTATCCGTAAGGAATTCTCCCCTGTAGCCTATAAGTCCTCTGGAGGGAATGCTGAATTCCAGCCTTGTAGCTCCGGCACCTGCCTTCTGCATATTTTTAAGCTCGCCTTTTCTTTGGGAAAGCTTTTCTATAACGATACCGGTATAATCGTCATCCACATCCACAAAGGCTGTCTCCACAGGCTCCAGGCGTTTACCCTTTTCATCCTCTTTATAGATGACCTGGGCCTTGGAAACTGCGAATTCGTAACCTTCCCTGCGCATGTTCTCGATAAGAACGGAAAGGTGAAGCTCGCCTCTTCCTGACACTTTAAAGCTGTCAGTGGAATCCGTTTCCTCCACCCGGAGTGAAACATCCGTATTAAGCTCCTTAAAAAGCCTGTCTCTTATATGTCTTGAAGTAACGTATTTTCCTTCTTTACCTGCAAGAGGCGAATCATTGACCATGAAATTCATGGATATGGTAGGCTCCGATATCTTTACAAATGGTATGGGAAGCGGAGAATCGATGTCACAGATCGTATCACCTATCTTAAGATCGGCTATTCCCGAAACAGCAACTATCTCTCCTGCTGATGCCGACATGGTATCAAGCTTTGACAGACCTTCATACTCGTAAAGCTTTGTTATTTTTACCTTTGATACCTTGTCCGGTTCATGATGGTTTACGACTGTATTTTCTCCGTTGACGCGGATAGTGCCGTTGTCTATCTTTCCGATACCTATTCTGCCCACATATTCGTTGTAGTCGATAGTGCTTATGAGAAGCTGCAGGGGAGCATGCTCATCACCGCCGGGGGCGGGGATATGGGATCTGATAGTCTCGAAAAGAGGTACCATATCGTTTCCGTCGTCCTCCGGATCATATAGTGCGATGCCTGCCTTTGCGGATGTATAAACAAGAGGAGAATCGATCTGCTCATCTGATGCTCCAAGATCCATTAAAAGCTCCAGGACCTCATCCACTACCTCACGGCATCTGGCATCGGGCCTGTCGATCTTGTTTATGCAGAGGATGGTAGCCAGATCCAGATCCAATGCTTTCTTAAGTACAAATTTTGTCTGAGGCATGGGGCCCTCGAAGGCGTCCACCACAAGGATGACTCCGTCCACCATCTTAAGGACTCTTTCCACTTCTCCGCCGAAATCCGCATGACCGGGGGTATCTACGATATTTATTTTAGTATCCCCGTACATGATGGCCGTATTCTTGGAAAGGATGGTAATGCCTCTTTCTCTTTCTATATCGTTGGAATCCATTACCCTTTCTCTTACGACCTGGTTCTGACGGAATACACCGCTCTGCTTCAGAAGACTGTCCACCAGAGTGGTCTTGCCGTGATCAACATGGGCGATGATGGCAACGTTCCTAATGTTCTCCTTTTTAATGTCCATATGAGGTTCCTTTCTTTAAAAACCTTTAAAGCTTATCACAGAAGCATAGCTGTTTCAAGGCTAAAGCCCCATTGTTTAACGGTAAAAGCAGTAATAGTGCAGCTTTCCGACAGTGTCGAAAAATGCCGGAAAGGCTCGACGGACGATGAATGAAATAAAAAATAAGTTCTGATACTGTTTTTTTATCAAATAAAAGGAGGACGAAAGAATAGAAGCATCGGAAAACAATACGGCGGTCATAAGGGGTATCATCAAGGATCCTCTGATCTTCAGCCATCACTTCAAAGGGAAGAATTATTACAAGGGGAGCATAGATTCCCCAAGGAGATCTGACTGGCATGACATCATCCCTGTGATAATCCCTGAGGAGATGATCGGAGGGCTTTGCATTGCAGGAAACCAAAGGGTAAAGATACATGGTCAGTTCAGGAGCAGAAATGCTCCGGGAGAAAACAGGATGAAACTAATGCTGTACTTTTTTGCTACGGATATTTTCGGAGAAAAAGATGAAGTGCCTGAGGAAGAGGCCAATTCCGTAATGCTTAACGGATACCTTTGCAAGCCTCCTTCCTACCGCATAACACCTAAGGGGAGAGACATTACTGATCTTTTGCTGGCAGTCCCGAGAAATACAGGGCATACGGACTATATACCCTGCATAGCATGGGGAAAGAATGCCATGATCACAAGAGAGCTTACCATAGGGGATCGCATAAGAGTGAACGGAAGGATGCAGAGCAGGCCCTACAAAAAGACGGACGACCGGGGGATACAGCGGGAGATGACCGCATACGAGGTATCCGTAAATGCCTTTGATAAGGGCAGATAGATTCATATAAGGAGGTAGATTTGAATAATAAAAAGACCATCAGAATATTAAGGATCATATCGTTGATCACAGCATTGTTTTTATTTATAGCGGCCTTCAGCATACCGGCATACTCTGCGGAAGGAAGGGTGTCTTTTACCGGTGATGCGGAGGAGATATCCGAAAGCACTCTTTATATTGCAGGGGAAGGAAGATCAAAAGCAGAGTTCATGCTGGATGAAGATAAAGGCCTGTCTTTGATATATACGACTGTTTTTCTGGATGTTTCCCATATGGGGCTTAATGAGAAAATAACAATAAAAGACCCGTATAAGGTAAAGGCGGAGTTTTATGCCAGAGATTTCAGAGGGGATTATCTGGATATGGAGATCAAATGCCACAGCCTTACGGTGGAATCCGGCGGGACAAAAAGAAGCCTTGCACTGCCTCACGAGCCGGCCGTAAACGAAATGACAGACGGTAAGATCGCCCTTTTGAATGTTAAAGATGATGCCACGTATGCATATGCATTTTTTACCACTTCCAAAAAGGAAAAGACGGGCTTCGGGGTCATGCAGGATCTGTCTGTTGCCTTTTATTACCATGACACAGGAGAGCCATTTAAAGGAAATATAAATTATTCCTTTACGGATCTGGACCAGGGGGATTACAGGGAGCTTGAGAGAAAATACCATTCAGACAGGAGGGGATATATGGAAGCTATCTCCTTGGTGTCAGGCTTCGGGAAAGTCCATGTTACAGTCCCGGAGGAAAGGTGGCTCCTTAAATTGCTGCCGGATGATTCCTTTGTGCCTACGGCCAATGATCCTGACAACAGTCTGTATTCCGGCTTTGTGGCAGAAAGCAGCGGAGAGGTAAGGTTTGTATGGACAGGTTCGGAATGCGGCACAAGCATACTTCAGCTTTTTGATGATAAAGGCGGCATAAGGATAACCAAAGGAAGCAAAAACAAGAGCATTTCGGAAGGAAATGAAAACTATACTCTGGAGGGGGCGGTATTCGACATCTTTAAGGATCCGGGCCTACAGGAAAAGATTATCTCGGTGAAGACAGATGACGGGGGAGTGGCATATACCAATTTTCAGCTGGCACCCGGCACATATCATATAAAGGAATCTGTGCCGCCGCCCGGCTTCAGGGGCACGGAAGATGTAAGGGATGTCACTGTTGAAAGCGGAGTTATGACGGATGTTTTCGTTGATAACGAGCCACAAAAGGCATACAAGGAGATCCTTTTGAAAAAGAAAGATCCGATCCTTGAGGAAGGCCCCATGGGAGACTGCTCCCTTAAAGGAAGCGCCTTTCTTGCAGCTATGTACGGCAATACAGAGGGAAGAGAGGAGGGAGAAGCTTTATGTCAGGCCGTTTTTACTACAGATGAAGAAGGGCTTCTTAGATTTGAAGAAGCTTATATAAAAGAAGGTCAATGGCCCTTCCGGGACGAAAAAGGAGAGCTTATCATCCCACTTGGCAGTCTTGTAATAAAGGAAAAGGAAGCTCCTTTAGGATATAGTGTCTCGGAAGAGGCAGTAGTATATGTGCTTAAAGAAGGCAGGGAACTTATGCTTGTTTCAGGGCAGGAGGTCAAAGGATCTGTGCCTTTATTCAAGGAGGGTGATTACATAAAAGGAGGTATCCGCATCATAAAGGCAGACGGATATCTCTTCAGGGGGCTTAAAGAGGCGGTATTCTCCGTTATAAATATGTCGGCGAATCCGGTGTCAGTTGACGGGAATATATACGGGCCGGGCGAAGAGGTGATAGAGATCGTCACAAACGAAAGCGGAACGGCAGAAACAGGAGCCGTACTTCCCTACGGAACATATTCCCTTAAAGAAAAGCAAGCCCCCGGTGGATTTCTAAAGGATGAAGATTATTCCTGCATCATAAAGATAGAGGAAAATATCATATATGATGCATTGCCCTGTATAAATTACGGTATCCCTACGGAACAGGGATCTTTTATAACTTCATATAAAAGGAGCCGGCCTGAAATGGGTGCTGCCGTATCTTACGGCGACGAGATAACATATTATCTGGATACGGTAAATACCGGAGCACACAGATCGCAGCCTTATATCATAAGAGATTATATTCCTTTCGGAACGGAATTCGTTGAAGGGAGCATAGAAGGTAACGGAGCTTATGTGGATAAAGAAAGCTCTCCCACAGGGGAGGCTTATGTGGAATGGGTAAGCGAAGGGCTTGATACCCGGGAAATATCCACTGTAAGCTTTAAGGTCAAGGTGGCAGAGGCTCCGCCCGTATTTATAGAGAATATAGGATATACGGAAGAAGTGGGATCAGTTCTTATTCCCGGGGACCCAGACAATAAAGAACCTGAGGACAGAACAAATGCCATATGGCACAGGACCGGGGACCATAAGGAAACGCCTGCCGTTATCCGCGTCATAAAAGAAGCAGATCCAGCAGCAGGAGCCTGTGTATGTCAGGATGATATCATCGAATATACTTTAAAGCTTGAAAATATAGGTAAAGGGACAGCATTTGATATAGGTGTGTTTGATACTTTCCCCGAGGGGACAGAGTATGTTGAAGGTTCCGTAAAAGGCGGGCAGGCGCAGGATAAGGGAGTAGGATTTTATGCGGATTTGCTGGAGCCCGGAGGAACAACGGAATTGTCTTTTAAAGTTCGGGTTAAGGATAATAAGGGAAATAAGACCATAATCAACCAGGCTACATGGGGAGCTTCACGGGAAATACCTTCTGAAGATTTTAAGGAGAACAGTACGAATATCATAGAGCATCTGATCATGGAACCTGAAAGTTCAGATGCGGCGGAAGAAACATATGAAACAGAAAGCGAGAGCAGAAAGGGCCCTGATACCATAACGATACCTGATGATCCGGGCTCATTGTCCCGACCCTTGGATAAAACATATAAAACAGGAGACATAAGGGACATTAATATGATCTCATTTATAAGCATCATTTCCGGCATCGGAGCTGTTATTCTTATCTGCAGGATGATGAAAAAGGGATGACATACGGTTCCTGACCCTATTTTTATATGTAATTCCTTTGTTAAGGCTGATATAATCATAGTGGATGATCAGGCAAAGCCTGATATATAAGGAGGAATCATGACAGAACAGGAAAAAAGATATTTGCAGATCCTGGCTGACAAATATCCGACTACGACAAAAACCGCAGCGGAAATCATCAACCTTACGTCTATACTTAACCTGCCGAAGGGTACGGAACACGTACTTTCCGATATCCACGGTGAGGGCGAACATTTCAGCCATGTTTTAAGGAACGGATCGGGAACAGTAAGAACAAGGATAGATGACGAGTTTAAAGAGACCCTTACTCTTGAGGACAGAAAACAGCTGGCCACAGTCATTTATTATCCTGAGGAAAAAATGGATCTTATAGCGCAGCAGGAATCAAACATGGAGGATTGGTACGACATAACCTTAAGAAGGCTGATCCTGGTGCTTAAAAGAGTTTCATCCAAATATACCAGATCCAAAGTAAGAAAGGCCCTTCCCAAGGAATACGCCTATGCCATAGAGGAACTCATAGATGAAAAAGAGGAATTTATGGATAAGGAGGAATACTATGACGAGATAATTAAGTCCATAGTTGCCACGGGAAAAGCCCGGGAATTTATAACGGCACTGTCATATTCCATACAAAGACTTGTAATAGACCACCTGCATATTGTGGGAGATATATACGACAGAGGCTCCGACGCCGCATCCATAATGGACGTACTTATGGACTATCATCGTGTGGATATTCAGTGGGGCAATCATGATGTCTTATGGATGGGTGCAGCTGCAGGTCAGCCTGTATGCATAGCCAATGTGGTAAGGATATGTGCCAGATATGACAATCTGAGCACTCTGGAGGATGATTACGGAATAAATCTCATTCCCCTTGCAACTTTTGCCACCAATGCCTATGCGGATGATCCGTGCACAGTATTTGAACTTAAGGACAGGAGCAACGAGATAACCCAGACGGACATGGATCTGGAAATGAAGATGCATAAGGCCATTTCCATCATTCAGTTTAAACTGGAAGGCAAGACCATCGAAGACAATCCCGATTTTAATATGGAGGACAGGATGCTCCTCCACCGCATCGACTATAAAAAGGGCACCATAGACCTGGGAGGCAGGGAATATAAGCTCCTTGATACTAATTTCCCCACGGTGGATCCGGATGATCCCTATAAGCTTACGGATGAGGAAAAGGATGTGGTCGACAAGCTTGTAAAAGCGTTCCGTCACAGCGAAAAGCTTCAGCGTCATGTGGGCTTCCTTTTCGATGTGGGCAGTCTTTATCTAAAATATAACAACATTCTTTATTATCACGGATGCGTTCCCATGACGGAAAAGGGATCCTTCAGATCCGTGACCCTTAGAGGCAACAAGCTTAAGGGCAAGGCCCTTTATGATTATCTGGATAAATGGCTGAGAGCAGGCTTTTACAGAGAGGAAGGGTCCAAGGAGAAGAAATACGGCGAGGATCTTTTGTGGTTTACATGGACCAATGCAGCATCACCTGTCTTCGGAAAGGACAGGATGACCACCTTCGAAAGATATTTCCTGGCTGAGCCCGAAACTCATAAAGAGAATAAAAATCCATATTATTCGCTTATCGAAAATGAGGAGATCTGCGACAAGATAATGAAGGAATTCGGACTTGATCCGGACAGCAGCCACATCATAAACGGCCATATGCCGGTCAAGATAAAGGCCGGTGAGAATCCCGTAAAGGGAAACGGAAAGCTGATCATCATAGACGGAGGCTTTGCCAGAGCTTATCAAAGCACCACAGGCATAGCAGGATATACTCTTGTTTATAATTCTTATTGCTTAAGACTTGTTACCCATCTTCCCTTCGAAGGAAAGGAAAAGGCCCTTATAGAGGAAACGGATGTCCATTCCAATGAGACCGTGGTAGCTACCTTTAAGCACAGGATGAGAGTCAAAGATACCGACAACGGCAAGGTTTTAAGAGAGAACGTGGAAGATCTGAAAAAGCTTCTCATGGCTTACAGAGAAGGCATCATTCGGGAGAAAAAGTAGAGGTGTGATATGGTTGACGGCTTTATAAAGATAATGGCAGTATCTCCTGATCTGCATGTGGGGGATACGTTATTCAATCTGGAAAAGATAAAAGAGGAGATACTTAAGGCAGAGGAAAAAGGTGTAAAGATACTTGTATTTCCGGAACTTTCTCTTACCGGAGCAACGCTTGGAGATCTTTTCCTGCAGCCTACTCTTCAGAAGGAAGCCGTAAATGCACTTCTTTCGCTGGAGAGCTTTATGGAAAAGAGGGATATGCTTGTAACTGCAGGCCTTCCCTTAAGAGCAGGCGGGGCTTTATATGATGTTACAGCCCTTATATCTGGAGAAGGTATCCATGGATTCTCTCCCAAAATGATCTTAAATCCCAAGGAATCCAGAGTCTTCTCCCCCGGAACTGATCTTGTGGCAGAGATAGACAAAAGAGAATTTATCGTATCTCCTGATCTTATATACAGATGCAGAGAAAAGACAGAGCTTTCCATAGGAATTATAACAGGCAGCAGCATGACCGGCCCCGGATCTGTTGAGGATGATCTTGCGGCCACGGGAGCGACGCTTCTTATAAGATGCGGATACCATGGTGAAAAGGCAGGTTACGGGAAATATATAGAGGATGCTGTAAAGGCCGGATCGGACAGGCTTAAAGCGGCATATGTATATTCGGAGGCTGGCCCCGGTGAATCCACCACGGATAATGTCTTCGGAGGGCACAAGGTAATATGCGAGTGCGGAGTGATGCTGGCAGCAGGGGATTCCTTTAATAAGGCGGAAGTGCTTTCAGAGATAGATCTGGAGCTTATAGAGAATCTCAGGATAAAAGAGATCGGATTTATCAACAGCCCTCCCATGGACATGGAAGAGTTCTCCCTGAACATAACGGATACTTCCATCACAAGGACATATGACCATCTTCCTTTTGTTCCTAAAGGGGAAGAGGAAGAAAGAGACCTTCGCACCATATTTGATGTGCAGGCTTACGGATTGAAAAAAAGGCTTGAACATACGGGCATTAAGAAGGTCATACTCGGGATCTCGGGAGGACTTGATTCCACCATGGCTGTCCTTGTGTGTGCCCGCACCATGGATCTTATGGGGCTTCCCAGAGAAAACATCATTGGGATAACGATGCCCTGCTTCGGTACAACGGACAGAACGAAGAATAATGCCGAGGAGCTTGTTAAGGCGCTTGGCGCTTCATTCAGGGAAATAGATATCAAGGATTCGGTGCTCAGCCATTTTAAGGATATGGGCCACGATCCTGAGGACAGAAATGTAACATACGAAAATGCTCAGGCCAGGGAAAGGACACAGGTCCTTATGGATCTTGGGAACGACCTTAACGCCCTGGTAGTGGGAACGGGAGATCTTTCGGAGCATGCTCTCGGATGGGCCACATATAACGGTGATCATATGTCCTCATACGGAGTTAACGATTCTCTTCCCAAGACCTTAATAAGACGGCTGACATCATTTATAGCGGACAGGGAAAAGGATGACAACTTAAAAAACATATTAAAGGATATTCTGGCAACACCTGTAAGTCCGGAGCTTCTTCCGGGAAAAGAAGGAAATATAACCCAGAAGACAGAAGATATAGTGGGACCCTACGAGCTCCACGACTTTTTCCTTTACTATATTTACAGATATGATTTCGGACCCGGGAAAATATACAGGATAGCAAGAGAAGCCTTCAGGGATATATATGATGATCAGACGATACTTACATGGATGAAGACGTTCTATAAAAGATTTTTCAGTCAGCAGTTCAAAAGATCCTGTGCACCGGATTCTCCCGATGCAACAGGAATATCTCTTTCTCCGAGAGGCGGATGGGACATGCCCTCGGATGCCTGCAGTACCCTTTGGCAAAAAGAGATAGAGTCTATTATGGGCTAAAGGAGCAATATGGGACTTGAATTTATTTTGGGAGGAAGCGGTTACGGAAAATCTACGATGATGTATCAGGAGATAGTTGACCGCTCCCTTTCGGAAAGTGATAAAAAGTTCATGATCCTGGTGCCGGAGCAGTATACTCTCCAGATCCAGAAAAAAATAACCGCCATGCATAAAAGGCATGGCGTAATTAATGTGGATATCCTCTCCTTCCAGAGACTTGCAGAAAGAGTATTTGAAGAGCTGGGAAGACCTGACAAGACCATACTGGGTGAGACCGGGAAGGTAATGTTTATAAGGAGGATACTTAAGGACAGTGCCAAAGAACTGTCTGTTTTTGGTTCCAATGCAGATAAGAAAGGCTTTGCGGAAGAAGTAAAATCCATGCTCTCCGAGCTTATACAATACAATATAAGTCCCGAGGATATGGAAGAGGCGGCAGAGGATCTTTTGAACAAAAGGCCGGCTCTCTCAGGGAAGCTTAAGGATCTGGCTCTTATCTTCAGAAGATTTAAGGATATTTCAGGAGAGGAATATATAACGGCAGAAGAGGTACTTGTGGAATTTTCAAAGATAATGGATGGTTCCCGGCTGATAAAGGAAAGCATCTTTTATCTTGATGAGTTTACGGGATTTACTCCATGTCAGAAGAATATTCTGGAAAAGCTTATTTCTCTAAGCCCTGAGGTCAAGGTTGCATTGACTGTTGATGCAAGAGAAGATCCCTTTAACAAACCCCTGGAGGGAGAGCTTTTCGGCATCACAAAGGAGACTGTTACAGAACTGGAAAAGCTTTGCAGAAATGCCGGAGGATCAAGGGAATCCCAAAAGGATATCATTCTTGAAAGAAAACAGAGGGAAGAGAGCAGCAGGGAGATATCATTCCTGGAGTCAAATATCTTCCGGAACGAGTCGGAGGTATATGACGAAACACCTTCAGACATAAAACTTGTGGAATGCAGGGATCTTGCGGAGGAGACAGATCTCATTGCAGATACAATTGATGATCTTGTTAAGAACAAGGGATACAGATACAGGGATTTCGGCGTTATAGCCTCGGATCAGGAGGGATACAGAAGATTTTTTGAAAGATCCTTCAGGGCATACAGGATCCCGTTCTTTATGGATGATAAAAGGAGCATCGATGGGAACCCCTTTGTGGAATATATCCGCGGGCTCCTTAATATAAAGCTGGAAAACTTTTCCTACGACAGCATATTTTCATTTCTTAAAACAGGATTTTCAGGCCTGGATGAAAAAGATACGGACCTTCTGGACAATTTTGTTCTTGAGAAGGGCATAAGAGGAAAGAATCTTTGGGAAAAAGAATGGACGGAGGATCAAAACAGGGAAAAAGAAGACTCCAAAGCAGGTAATCCTGAAAGGATCTCCGTAATAAATGATATAAGAAGCAGGCTTATGGATCTTATACTTCCTCTGGAAGATACCCTGTTCGGACCGGAGCTGAAAGGCCGGGACAGAAACCTTGCCCTTAAGGATTTTCTTGAAAAGACAGGTTCGGCAGAGAGACTGCTTTCCCTGAAAGATGCCCTCTATGACAAAGGAGAACAGACAAAAGCCCAGGAATATGAAAAGATATATGACTCCGTTATGGAGATCCTGGATAAATATTCGGAGATCATGGGAGAGGATGTCCTTTCCCTTAAGGAATACAAAAGCATCCTTGAGGAAGGATTTGCCAATGTCAGGCTGGGAGTAGTCCCCAGCGTGCTGGATGAGACTTTTGTAGGTGATATAAGGAGGACCAGGCTTAATGATGTAAAGATCCTTTTCTTTGCAGGACTTAATGATGACCTTGTCCCCGGCCAGATCAATACGGCAGGTATCTTAAATGATGCTGACAAAAGGATACTTACAGATAAAGATATGGTGCTTTCTCCTGACAAGAAGAAAAGAGCCTACGATGAAAGGTTCTATATTTATACGATACTGAGCAAGCCCTCTGACAGTCTTTATCTGACATTTTCCAGAACGGGTGCGGACAATAAGCCTTTAAGGCCTTCGTCTTTGATAGGCAAGATAAAAAAGGTATTTCCTCTTTTGGAGGCACAAAAATGCCATATACCCAGATATGACGGAAGACCCCTTAAGGGCATGGCAGGCACTTTGTCCTCGGAAAGCCATTTGGCCATGGATGATCAGCTTAAACAGGTCATATCCTTTTTAAAAGAGCAAAAGGAGGAAGATGAGGCACTTAAAGAAGGCATGGATATCTGTCTTGAAGGAGCCTTTTACGAAAACAGTCACGGGGAGCTCTCCCCTGACGCAAGAGAATATCTTTTCAGGAACGGGGATCTTTATATAAGCGTTACGGCTCTGGAAAAGTTCTGCGAATGCAAATTCAGATTCTTTGCGGAAATATCCTTAGGCCTAAAAGAGAGAAAAGAGAAGACCATAAGAGTGGCAGACCTTGGAACTTTGTATCACACAGCCCTTGAAATGCTGGCTCTCGATATGATGGCACAGGATATAACATGGAAGGATATGTCCTATGAACAGCTTGCTTCAAGAATGGATGAATGCATAACAAGGGCGGTGGAGAAAACGGATCCCGAGTATTTCAGCGATTCAGCCAGGTCAGCAGAGCTGCTCAATAAAATAAGGCGTACCGCCGTAAATATAGCCCAGGTCTATAAGTATCAGATGGACAAGGGTGTATTTTCCATGGAAGAAGTGGAAAAGCGTCTTGTTTTCAGCCCGGCGGATATAGAAGGAGGGAAAAGGATATATCTCAGAGGTACTCTGGACAGGCTGGATACATATCGTGATGATCAAAATACTTATCTCAAGCTTATAGATTATAAGAGCGGTGGGAAGAAATTCGATCTGAACAGGGTATATCAGGGAAGGGATCTGCAGCTTTTCCTTTACATGGGCGAGATAACAAGAGAACTCAGAAAAAAGGAGAACGGCAGGAATATCATACCTGCAGCCACTATTTATTTAAGGGTTCAGGATCCCTTTGTAAAGGCATTCGGAGAAGATACAGAAAGCATTTTGTCAGAAAGACGTAAAGAGCTTAGGGCAAAAGGTATAGTTAATTCCGATAAAAATATACTTAAGCTTTTAGACAAGGATACAGGCCCGGAGTACAGATCCGCCATCCTTCCGTTCAGTATGACTAAAAATGATACCGTCAGCCATACCGCGGGGACGGTGGCAGAAGATACAGATCATTTTACGGCCATGGAAGAGCATGTAAGAAAGAAAGCTTATGAAATGGCAGAGGAGATATATGCCGGGGCCATAGATCCTGCTCCCGTAAAGGACAGCACTGGAACGGCATGCAGATATTGTCCCTATAAAAGAGTGTGCGGATTCGATCCTGCAGTCTCGGGGTACGGCTACAGAAAACTGAAAAATCATACCAGTAAGACCATTTGGGAAAAGGTATTTGAGGAGGAGCAGGAAGATGCCTGAAGTATCATGGACAGCGGAGCAGGCAAGTGCTCTTTATATAGACCCGGATAACAAAGATATGCTTGTCAGCGCTTCGGCAGGCTCGGGGAAAACGGCAGTCCTTGTGGAAAGGATCATCAGGATGATCACGGAAAAGGACGATCCTGTTGATGTGGATCAGCTTCTTGTGGTCACCTTTACAAGAGCAGCTGCAAGAGAGATGAAGGGAAAAATAGAGGCGGCTCTGGAGAAAAGATTATCCGACCGCTCTCTTCCTGATGCCGTAAGGGAAAGACTGAGAAGGCAGGAAATAATGGTATCCCATTCCCATGTTATGACTATAGATGCCTTTTGTAAGGAACTGGTGACTGAAAATTTCAGCATGCTTGATATAGATCCCGGCTTTGATATAGCTGATGAGAATCAGCTTAGGCTTTTACGAGCTGATGTTATCAAGGAGCTTATAGAGGAAAAATACAGGGAACGGGAACAGGACTTCATGGATTTTTCCGAGATGTATGCCGGGGACAGGCCTGCAGGAGATGTAATGGAGCGTATGATCACCGATCTTTATGAAAAATCGGTGACAGACCCATATCCCGAAGAGTGGCTGAAGAGGATCCTTGAAAAGACGACCGTAAAGGACGGGGATCTTCTTACTGTGGGGGCAGTAGCCGCCACATACGAGGAAATAAAGGAAAAGATCTTTGTATTTTATACGGCCGCCAAAGAGGCAGAAATAAAGCTTCTGGGATCCGGGGCACCTGATGAGGTACTTCTTAACATTACCGAGATAAAAGACATTCTCCATATGCTTATCTCCAAAGAGACATTTAAGGAGCTCTGCGAATGTTTTCCCATAAAAGGCTTATCAAATCTTTCCCAAAAAACAGCGGGCGTAAAGGACAAGGCCTTGTTTGAAGAAGGGAAAAAGGATATCAGGACATTAAGAGATGACGTTTACGGATTAAATGAATATTTTGCCATGGGCGGCTACGAGACCGAACTTAAGGGAACAGCTTTGGCGGATAAAGCGGCATCATTTCTTGTAAACATGACATTGGAATTCTCCGACAGATATACAGATGCAAAGCTTTCCAGAAATATTCTGGATTTCAGTGATGTGGAGCATCTTGCCCTTAAGCTGCTTACAAGGAAGGATGAAAACGGCATATATCCCTCACAAAAGGCTCTGGAGATCGCCGAGACCTTCAGGGAGATCATGGTTGATGAATATCAGGATACAAACGAATTGCAGGAAAGGATCCTGACATCTCTTAAAACAGACCGCAACAGATTCTTTATGGTGGGGGATGTCAAACAGAGCATTTATGGATTCAGGCAGGCGGACCCGGGGATCTTTTTGGAAAAATATAAGCTGTTTTCCAAAGAGGGTCAGGGGACAAAAATAGATCTTACATCCAATTTCAGGAGCAGCAGTGCTGTTATCGATCCCGTAAACAGGATCTTTGAAGAGATAATGTCAGAGGATGTGGGAGAGGTAGATTACGACAGCAGTCATGCTCTTTTAAGAGGAAGGAAGGATACGCTGGCAGAGGAGGGCGGTAAAGCCTTTATCTTAAGGCTTATCCCCTCAACAGAGCAGGGGGATCTGTCCGTTACGGAAAGACAGGCCTTAAGGATCGGAGAAGAGATCAAAAGATTAACGGATCCGGAGAAGGGCTTTTACATATATGACGAGAAGCTGGGGGAAAAGAGGCCGGCACGTTTTTCCGATGTCGGCATTCTCTTAAGAGGCATCAGCGGAGGCAAGGGAGAGGAGATGGCTAACATGCTTTCCTCCATGGGGATCCAATCTGAGCTGGATTCCACATCGGGCTTTCTGGAAAGCTATGAGGTAAATCTGGTGCTATCCTTCCTGGCCCTTATGGACAACATGGATCAGGATATACCCATGGCTGCAGTCATGCTGTCGCCCATAGGCGGCTTCAGTGATGATGAGATCCTCAAGATAAGGAAGGAATGTACGGAAGGAGGCCTTTTCCGTGCGTTGGAGGAAGCGTCCTTAAAGGACACTACTTGGGGGACCCGTGCAGGAGCTTTTCTTAAAAGTCTTTATGATACAAGAAAAGAGAAATCTTTATATCCCCTTCACCAGTATATAGACAGGATAATAGAGAAATATCATTTGGATGAATTTGTTTCTGCAATGCCGGGGGGCATAAGGCGTTCGGCAAATCTGGACCTTCTTGTTACCAGAGCCGCAGAATATGAGGCAGGTACATTTAAGGGGCTTTTCTATTTTCTAAAATATATGGAAAGACTTAAGGACGATGAAGCCATAGACCTGGGGGAATCCATAGTTTCCGAAGAAAACGACAGTGTCAAGATATCCACCATCCATAAAAGCAAGGGCCTTGAATATCCCATCGTTTTCGTGGCAGATATGCAAAAGAGATTCAACATGAAGGATTCCGGCGATACGGTGCTTGTGGACAAGGATCTGGGACTGGGGCCTAAATCATACGATCTGGAAAACAGAACGGTAGCATCAGGCATAGTCAGAAGGGCTATACAAAGGAAATTGAGGAACAAGGTTTCTCATGAGGAAATGAGAATACTTTATGTGGCCCTGACCAGAGCCAGAGACAGACTTTACATGGTGGGAAGCGCCGAGGACAAGAAGAGCAGGACGCAGAATTCAAAGGATAAGGGGATCTTCCTGTGGGAATCCTTTGAGGATACAAAGATCCCTGCAGCATATCTAAGGGATAACCCTGATTATCTTGATTGGATAATGCCTGTGGCATTAAAGGCTCCGGAGCTCTTTGAAATAAGGGATCTGCCTGATGATGAGGATTGGGAAAAGGCAGATGCTGACAAGTCCCTTATAACACTGAAAGAAATACTTGATATTAAAGGCGGGGAGGTCTTTGATCCCGAACTCCTTGAAAGACTCAGGAAAAGAAGCGCCGATTATGCCTTCAGAGAGGATACGGACATACGCGTAAAGTTTACTGTTTCTGAGATCAAAAAGGAAATGTCGGCTGAGGAAGAGGAACAGATATATTTTGTTCCCGGCATCAAAGATACGGATCAGGAAGGAAAAGGAGCCAGAAGAGGAACGGCAGTCCATAAAGTATTTGAAAAGCTGGACCTTTGCAGGACATATTCCGCGAAACAGCTGGAGGAATTAATATCAGAGCTTGCCGGCAAGGGCCTTCTTGATAAGGAAGACAAGGATCTTGTGGATGCGGAAAAGATATCCGCATTTCAGGAAACAGATATATACAGGAGGATGGCAGAAGCTCAAAAGGCGGGAACTCTTTTGAGAGAGCAGCAGTTTGTTATATCGATACCGGCAAAAGATATCTTTCCGGAAACATCTTCCGGAGAATACGTACTGGTTCAGGGTGTCATGGATGCGGTCTTCAAAGAAGACGGTCAGCTTATAATAGTGGATTACAAGACGGACAAGGTGGAGCCGGGAAAAGAGGATGTTCTTAAGGACAGGTACAGAGTACAGATGGAGTATTATAAAAGGGCTGCTGAAATGACCACCGGGCTTAAAGTCAAAGAGATAGTCATATATGCGGCCCATACGGGAAAAGAAGTGCTTATGACCGGAGGGGAAGATGGAATATAAGGATATATCTCTTATATACGACGAATTTATGGATAATGTTCCGTACGGCGAATGGTGCGATTTTGTAACATCACAGCTTAAGGAGGAAGGTATAGTTTCGGGAATAGTCTGCGATATGGGCTGTGGTACGGGAAATCTTACATTCCTTCTCAGGGATAAAGGATATGATATGATCGGCATCGATGTTTCGGCTGAGATGCTCGGCAGGGCAGCCGAGAAAAATGATGACGGCTCTGTCCTGTTTTTAAACCAGGATCTCAGGGAAATGGAGCTTTACGGGACCGTTAAGGCATTTGTATGTACCTGTGATACCGTAAATCACATTACCGATGAGGATGAACTCCTTCAGGTGTTCAGGCTCGTCAATAATTATCTTGATCCGGGAGGCATTTTTATTTTTGATTTTTGCACACCGGATTATTACAGGGAGATCGGAGATTCCGTGATCGCTGAATCCCGGGATGATGCGGCCTTTATATGGGAAAACTATTATTCTCCCGGGGACAGCCTTGATACTATATCTCTTTCCATATTTACAAAAGGGCCGGAAGACCTTTACAGAAGGAGTGACGAGCTGTACAGGGAAAGAGCTTACGGGCCGGAGGAGATCAAAAAGCTCCTGCGGGAATCAGGCATGGAATTTTTGAGGGCATATGATGATTACAGCTTTGCCGAACTTAAAGGCACAGGAAAACGTGTGGTTTTTGTGGCAAAGGAGAAGGGAAAATAAATGGATCATATATTAAGAGCAACAGACAATAATGAATTAGCAAGAGTATTTGTGGCAGACACAAAAGAACTTACGGAATATGCAAGGAAAGCCCATGATACGTGGCCTGTGGCAACTGCCGCCCTGGGAAGGACGCTTACGGCAGGGGCCATAATGGGCGCCATGCTTAAAGGAGATAAGGATGAACTGACCATTCGTATCCTAGGTGACGGACCCCTTTCAGGCATAATAGTAACAGCTGACAGCAAAGGGCATGTAAAGGGATATGTGGGAGAACCTCATACGGATCTTCCTCCCAATGAAAACGGCAAGCTTGATGTGGGAAGGGCTGTGGGGAGAGGAACTCTTTCCGTAGTAAAGGATCTGGGGCTTAAGGAACCTTATATAGGCGAAACAGACATAGTTTCAGGAGAGATAGGGGAAGACCTGGCATATTACTTTAATCTTTCGGAACAGGTAAACTCCGTGGTTGCGCTGGGAGTCCTTGTGGATAAAGATCTTTCCGTTAAACAGGCCGGAGGGTATATCCTTCAGCTGATGCCCGGGGCTGATGAGGAATTTATAGATAAGCTTGAAGCAAATATAGGATCCATGGAATCGATCACGGCTCTTCTTGACCAGGGCAGGTCCACAGAGGATATTCTCCATATGATATTCAAGGATATAGATTACAGGATACTTGATAATATGGAGACGGGATTCAAATGTTCCTGCAGCAGAGAAAAGGTGGAGAGAGCGCTCATAAGTACGGGAAGACAGCAGATGGAAGAAATGATATCAGAAGGAAATGTGATCGAGACCCGATGTCAGTTCTGCAACAAGGAGTACGACTTTGCGCCGGAGGATCTTAAGAAGCTATTAGATGCAGCCATGTCCTGATACATCACACGGGTATATCGAATATATGGCCTGCAGCTATGCCTATTATTCCCGATAATACTATCATCAGTATGGGATGCAGCTTCTTAAAGGAAAGAATGACCATCAGTATAAATGTAATAAGAGTTATCAGGAAAAGCGGTGATGTGAAAACATCACCGTTTATTCCGTCAGGGAAAAGAGTGGTAAGACCTACTGATATGACGGCAGCAAAAAGAAGCCCCACTGCGCCGGGCTTGATGCCTGTGAACACACCCTCCATGAGAGTGCTTTTTCTGAATGCATCTATAAATCTTGCGACAGCGAGTATTACGATAAAGGACGGCAGGATCACACCTAAGGTAGCGCATAAAGCGCCCAGGATACCACCTGTCTCCATTCCTATATAGGTGGAGATGTTTACGGCAAAGGGACCGGGGGTGGACTCGGATACAGCGATGAAGTTTACCAGCTGTTCTCCTGTCATCCAGCCCTTTTCCAGTACTTCCGCATTTATAAGAGGGACCATGGCATAGCCGCCGCCGAAGGTGAAAAGGCCTATTTTAAAAAAGGTGATAAAAAGCTCAAGGAGTATCATTTTTTGATCCTCCTTTTCATCAGTAATGTGAAGATGATGCCGAGGAGGGCGCATCCGAGAATGATAAATACGGGACTTATACTGAAAACAGCTACCAGGATAAAGGCTGATACCATTATAAACAGAGAAAAGATATCCTTTTTGCACTGTAAGAACATGGAAAGAGCCGCTTTCAGAATAAGGGCCAGGACACCTGCTCTTATGCCCATAAAGGCATATTTAACTTCCTTTATGTGGCTGAAGGCATCAAGGACAAAGGATAAAAGAGAAATAATAACAAATGCCGGAAGCACTACACCCAGGGTGCTGAAAAATGCCCCGCCTATGCCTCCTATCCTGTAGCCTACGAAAGTTGCGGAATTGATGGCTATGGGCCCGGGAGTAGATTCCGAAACTGCAAGCATCTCCAGAAGATCATCCTTTTTAAGCCAGCCTTTTTTATCCACGATCTCCCGCTGTATAACAGGGATCATGGCATAACCGCCGCCGAAGGTGAATGCCCCTATCATAAAAAATGTCAAGAACAGGGACAGATATATGTGATTTTCAGAGTCATTTTTTTTATGTTCCATTGATGTTCTCACGCCTTGATTTTTAAGTAATCTTCTTACTTTGTATATAGACAAACATTATTTTAATGTGCTATGATTCAGTCGTCAAATTAAGTATTTTACTTGGAGGATAAGAAATGAAGGGCACAGTAAAATGGTTCAATAACCAAAAGGGTTATGGATTCATTTCCGATGAAGAAGGTAACGATGTATTTGTTCATTACACCGGAATCGTCAGCGAAGGATTCAAGTCTCTTGAAGAGGGAGCGCCTGTTGAATTCGAAGTCGTTAATGGAGAAAAAGGACCCCAGGCAGTAAATGTAACAAAGCTTTGATCATAAAGTTTTTTTATGGGTTACAACCGAAAAATTGAACCGAAACAAGGTTATCCCCCGGCGGGATAACCTTTTTTCACCTATCAGATCAGTTGGAAGGACACTTAAATGAGATTTGTTTCATGGAATGTTAACGGACTAAGAGCGGCCGTAGGCAAGGGATTCGAAGATGCATTCAGAGAGCTGGATGCAGATGTCTTCTGCCTTCAGGAGACGAAGCTGCAGGAGGGGCAGATAGATCTGTCTTTTTCCGGCTACGAAAGCTATTGGAATTATGCAGACAAAAAAGGATATTCCGGGACCTGCATTTTTACCAGAGTAAAACCGGTAAATGTAACTTACGGAATGGGTATTGATGAGCATGATCATGAAGGAAGGATGATAACGCTGGAATTTGAGGATTTCTTCCTTGTAAATATCTATACGCCCAATTCCAAGGAAGGCCTTTTAAGACTTCCCTACAGGATGGTGTGGGAGGATGACTTAAGGGCCTATCTTGCGGATCTTAACAGGAACAAGGGAGTTATAATCTGCGGCGATATGAATGTGGCTCATCAGGAGATCGACCTTAAAAATCCTAAAACAAACCATGATAATCCGGGATTCTCCGACCAGGAAAGGGAAAAGATGAGCGTACTTCTGGATTCAGGATTTACGGATTCTTTCAGATATCTTTATCCTGACAGGACAGATGCCTATTCCTGGTGGTCTTACAGGTTCAACGCAAGAAAAAACAATGCGGGATGGCGCATAGATTATTTCCTTGTATCAGATGATCTTAAGGAAAGGATCAGAGATGCCTCTATACACAGTCAAATAGAGGGCTCCGATCATTGCCCCGTGGAACTTGTATTGGATTAAGGGGCTGGCATTTGGGCATCACATAAAAATACAATAATAAAAGGATCGCCTATGGAATTTTCTTACTGTGATATGGTAAAATACTAAACTGTAAAGTATGAAAGTGCTGTTTCCGGGAGGAAGATAACATGAATAAAAAAATACAGACACCGGCGGTAAAGGATCTGTTTAAGGGTATTTTGGCTCTTAAGGATGAGCAGGAGTGTTTTGATTTTTTTGAGGATCTGTGCACTATCAACGAGATCCTCTCCATGTCCCAGCGGTTTGAGGTGGCATTTATGCTTAAACAGGGGAAAACATATCTGGAAATATCAGAAGAGACCGGAGCTTCGACAGCTACTATTTCCAGAGTTTCCAGAAGTCTTAATTACGGTGCTGACGGATACGACCTTGTTTTCGACAGGATAGGAAAGGACATGGAGAAGGCGTAAGAATTGTAAGGGAGCGTTCTTCAGAACATGGACAGGGAAGAACTTTTAAATAAAGATACAGACAAAGGAATTGAGGCATTTTCTGAAACTGCCTCCCATTATACGGCTATGGAAACAGAGGAAGAGGATGCTTCCTCCGAAAGTCGTGCAAAAAATAATAAGGCAGACGGAGAAGGTAAGAAAAAAGGCAGGCTTAAGGAATTCTTAAGCTGGGTAAAGGTTATACTTATTGCCGTTATCGTAGGTCTTTTCCTTACTAGAGTGGTCATCGTAAATGCCACTGTTCCCACAGGCTCCATGGAACCTACTGTTATGGCAGGAGACAGAGTTATAGGCTTCCGCCTGGCATACATGTTCTCTCGTCCCGAGAGAGGCGACGTTGTCATATTCAAATACCCCGACGATAAGAGCATCCAGTATCTTAAAAGGATAATAGGGCTTCCCGGAGAAAAGATCCAGGTCCTGGACGGGAAAGTATACATAAATGACTCGGAGCTTCCTTTAGAGGAAGAGTATTTAACAGTTGTCCCGGTGGGAGATTTCGGACCCTACTATATTCCGGAAGATCATTACTTTATGATGGGGGACAACAGGAATAATTCAAGAGATTCCAGATATTGGGAGAATACATATGTAAATAAGGACGACATAATAGCAAAAGTATTATTCGGATATTATCCTAAAATATATTCTATAAAATAATAAATGCCGCATTTCTGATGAAATGCGGCATTGTTGTTTTATACAAGTTTAAAATCTTTAAGAAGATCGCCGAGGCTTGTGGATATATCTCCTTTGTCTTTAAATTCCTTGGGACCTTTTTGATCCTCGGGAACATAGTCCTCAGCATCCTGCAGGGCCTTTATGGAAAGAGAGATCTTTTGATCCTTTATACCCGTAACCTTAACATTTACGGTATCGCCTTCCTTAAGGACTTCCGAAGGATCCTTCAGATGCCTGTGGCTTATCTGGGATATATGTACCAGTCCCGAGAGGCCGTTATCCAGTCTTACGAATGCCCCGAAAGGCCGTATGGTCTCGACCTTACCTGAAAATACAGAACCGGGAGCGATGCTGTTAAGAAGGTCTTCCGTTTCCTTTGCCTTGTTCTCTTCCTGGATTATCCTTGAGGAAAGGACCAGTTTTTTCTTATCCGGCTGAAATGTGATGATCCTGGCATCAACTTCTTTACCGGCAAACTCCGAAAGATCCTTTACAAAGGACAGGGACAGCTGAGAAGCAGGAATAAAACCGCGCACACCGTTTATAAAAGTAGTAACGCCTCCCTTTACAGCCTCCTGTATCTTTACGGTCAAAGTGCTGCCGCTGTTAAATGCTTCCTCCAGCTCTTTCCATGCCACCATATCGTCTGCCTGCTTTTTGGAAAGGAGGCTGCGGCCTCTTTCGTCCTGGCCTTCAAGTACGAGGAAATCGTATTCCTTGCCTTCTTCCAGATCCCTTAAGGTAATGTTGGGATCGTAGCTTACTTCCCTGGCAGGAAGAACGGCCTGTTCATACTTTCCGGTGTCGACGATCGCTTCCTGATCGTTTACGGATATGATGATACCTTTTACGATATCTCCCGTTTCGATGCTGTTGTAGGAGTTTTCAAGTTCCTCTTTAAAATCTTCCATTGATTCCATTTGAATAAACCTCTTATTTTATTAGATTATTCTGCCTGTACAGGCACAGCATCCTCTGCTGCATTTTCAGCATCTGCGGCGAGATCAGAAACTTCTTCTGCAGCTTCTGCTTCATCACCTGACATTTGCTTTTTAACGGATTTTTTAAATTCTCCGGCTACGGTCTTAAGGCTTTCTCCAAGACCCTTTGCGGCATCTTTTAAGGGCTCCTTAAGATCTCCTGCCACATTGGCAGCCTTTTCCTTAACACTGCCGGCCTTTTCCTTTACGGTATCCTTGATCCTTGATGCCTTGCTCTCTTCGTAGGATTCGGGAGTGATGTCGATATAATCGGAATCGATGTCGTCTATATCCATTGATTCAAGGTCATCAAGATCGTCCAGATCTTCGTAATTAAAATCCTCGTATTCACGTTCTCTTTCTTTTTCTTCTTTATATTTTTTGTATACATAGGCTCCGCCTGCTACAGCAGCTGCAATAAGAGCTGTTTTTGTGAATGTTTTTCTAAGTCCCATGACTGTTCCTCCTTTTGAGATAAATATAGATTATTATAATGGACTAAGGGCAAAAAGAAAAGATTGCAAATGGCAAAAGCTATTGTTACAAGGGCTGGAATGGATTATAATATGCGGGAATAAACTAGGGAGGTTGAGAGATGCTGGAAAAAATTCAGAAGATATTGTCCCAGGAACTTAACATAGACAAAGAATCCATAACTCTTCAAACAAATTTCAGAGATGATCTGGGTGCAGATTCGTTGGATCTTTTTGAAATGGTCATGTCCCTGGAAGACGAATATGACATTCAGTTTGAAACGGAACAGCTGGAAAACGTTAAGACAGTCCAGGATTTTATCGACGTATTGGAAAAGATGGGAATAAACTAGATCAATCCGGGATAAAGCGGGCACAAGAGGGTTTAAGCTCCCTTCTTGTGCTTTATTTTGTTAAGGCAGGAAATAATGGATTATAAAAAAGCGCTTGAATCAATAAAGAAAAATGCCCGCGGGGATATAGTGCCCGGTCTTTCAAGGATAAAGAAGCTTTTAAAGTGTCTGGGAGATCCTCAGGATGATCTTCGGATCGTTCACATTGCAGGCACAAACGGAAAAGGCTCTGTAGGGGCTTTTATGGAGTCAGCCTTAAGAGGCTCAAATCTTAATGTGGCAAGATATATCTCTCCTGAAATATTCGATTACCGGGAAAGATTTCAGTATAACGGCAGATGTATATCGAAAAAACTATTCTCTCAGCTTGCCGAAAAGGTGACGGAAATATCACTTGGAATGGAAGATACGCCCACCACTTTCGAAATGGAAACGGCTATAGCCTTTCTTTTTGCGGCAGAGAAGAACTGCGACATCATGCTGCTGGAAACGGGTATGGGAGGAAGATATGATGCCACAAATACGGTAAAGGCTCCTCTGCTTTCCGTTATCACTGCCATATCCATGGACCATATGGATTATCTGGGAAATGATATTAAAGATATAGCATATGAAAAGGCAGGCATCATAAAGAGGAAAGTACCCGTAGTCTCCTCATTTCAGAATAAAGAGGCAGAGGAGATACTTAAAAGGACAGCCTTAGAGAAAGGAACAGATATACTTTTTACAAAAGAGTCAGATATAGAAGGACCTACTGCCTTTGATGATGAGAGCTTTACTCAAAGATTCTCCTATAAAGGGGAAATCTACGAAACATCACTTCTGGGCAGGCATCAGGCTGAAAACGGAGCATTAGCGGTCGAAGCCTTAAATGTCCTTAAAAAACACCCGGAGCTGCATATAGATGATGGTGCGGTTAAAAAAGGCCTGAAAAAGGCTTGCTGGCCGGGGAGGTTTCAAAGGATAAGAAGAGGACCGGATGTGATAATAGACGGTGCCCATAATCCGGCAGGGGCAAGAGCCCTTAAAGCTGCAGCAGATATGTATCTTAAGGGTAAGACCGTATTTCCCGTTATGGGAGTATTCAAAGATAAGGATCATAAAGGGATATTAAGGGAGATGAAGGGTATCTCCGATTCCATAAATATATATAAGGCTCCGGGAGAAAGGGGCCTGCCCGTATCAGAGCTAAAAAGTTCAGCGGAAGGATTCTTCCAACATGTAAGGGCTTTCGATGATCCCGAAGATGCAGTGGATGATGCCGTAAGACGTGCAGAAAAGGATCATGGAGCGGTGCTGATCTTCGGAACATTATCCACCATAGGGGAGATATATGCGAAAGTCGCGGAAAAGTAACAAATCAGGTATAATTCAAACTGTAGTTTTAAATATAACGGAGACTTAACATGGTAGATAAAGACAAAATAAAAAGGGCTACGGAACTGTTTCTTGAAGGCATAGGAGAGGACCCGAAAAGAGAAGGTCTTGCGGATACACCTGATCGGGTGGCAAGGATGTGCCAGGAGATATTCCAGGGAATGGACGGCTCTCCCGCTGAACATCTGTCCAGAGTATTTACCGCGGACGGAGCCGAGATCGTGGTGGAAAAAGATATAGAATTCTATTCCATGTGCGAGCATCATCTGCTGCCGTTTTTCGGCAAGGTGCATATAGCATATATACCTGACGGGAAAGTTGTCGGGATAAGCAAGCTGGCCAGGGTTACGGATATATTTGCCAGACAGGCACAGATACAGGAACGCATGACAAGAGAAATAGCAGATGCCATAATGGAGCATCTTTCTCCCAAGGGAGTTCTCGTTCTCAGTGAAGCCAGCCACATGTGCATGATGATGCGCGGTGTCAGGAAGGATGAATCAGGCCTTGTGTCGTTGTCTTCCAGAGGACTTTTTGAAACAGACGATATCTTAAAGGACAGGGCTCTGGCCCTTATTGATTTCAGATCATGAAGATAGGCGGAAAAATCTTTTCTTCCCGAAAGACTTACATAATGGGCATCCTTAACGTTACACCGGATTCTTTTTCCGACGGGGGAAAGTTTCTTGACCCGGATGATGCCTTAAGGCATGCAGAGGAAATGGTACGGGACGGAGCAGATATCATAGATGTGGGCGGAGAATCCACAAGACCGGGCTTTACGCCTGTTTCAGAGTCTGAAGAAGCGGACCGCACGTCAGAAGTCATAGAAAGGATAACATCATCCTTTGATATACCCGTATCCATAGATACATATAAGGCCGCCGTGGCAAAAAGCGCACTGGAGGCGGGAGCTTCTATGATAAATGATATCTGGGGTCTTAGAGAGGAATTCGAGGATATTCCCGATGTGCCATGCAGGCAGGAAATAAGCGCCCTTGTAAAAGATAATGATGCAGCAATATGCCTTATGCATAACTCCAGGACGGAATATCCCGAAAGGCATCAGGAAGAAAACTATATATCACGGATAAAGAAAGAACTTTCATATAACCTTTCCCTTGCAAAAAGGGCAGGCATAGAGGAGAATCGGATAATCCTGGATCCCGGCGTAGGCTTCGGAAAGACTCAGGAGGAGAATGTTTTGATCCTGAAAGAAATGGAGGCCTTTTCCCATATGGGATTCCCGATGCTTCTGGGAGCATCCAGGAAAAGCGTAATAAGAAATATCCTGGGAGGGGAAGAAGAAAGCCTTTTTAACGGCACGCTCTTTACCACTGCACTGGCTGCTGCCGCAGGCTTTTGCTTTGTAAGAGTACACGACATCAAGGGAAACAAAGATATGATCAGTATGGTTCAGGAGATCTGCCATGGGAAATCTTAAAGATCATTTGGATACTATAGAAATAAAAGGCCTTAGGTTTAACGGAAGGCATGGGGTGCACCGGGAAGAAAAGGAAAAGGGCGCTCCCTTTATTTATGATGTGGTCTATACAGTGGATGAGGGGGCGGACCCCTTAAGTGATGATATCAGAAATACGGTAAGTTATTCCGATGTGGTAAGGCTTATAAAGGATATAAACTGCAGCGCATCATATGACCTTATAGAAACACTGGCTGACGTATCCTGCAGAAGGATACTGGAGGCCTTTCCAAAGGTTTATTCCGTAAGCGTAAGAGTATCGAAACCGGAGGCACCTGTTACGGAGGAGTTTTCCGATATAGCAGCAATTAAAAAGAGAAACTGGGAAAAGATCGCCGTATCCTTCGGCGGAAATCAGGGAGATACTAAAAAGATCTTTTCAGATGCTCTTGATGCTATTAAGGGAAATAAGGCCATACGAAATATAAAGATATCCGATCTGATAAAAACAAAGGCCTACGGATATAAGGATCAGCCTGATTTCCTGAACGGCTGCTTCCTGGCGGAAACATATCTTTCTCCCAGGGAGCTTTTAAGATTCTTAAATGAGATAGAGGCGGAAAACGGTCGGGAGCGGACAATAAGATGGGGCCCCAGGACCCTGGATCTTGATATCATCCTTTACGGGGACATATGCATAAATGAAGAGGATCTTGTGATTCCTCATATAGATTTTCGCAACAGAAGATTCGTTTTGGAGCCGTTGTCAGACATAGGAGGATACCTTAAAGATCCGGTCACCGGAAAGACCATTGATCTGTTGTATAAAGAGCTTAAGAAAAAGGGATTTAGAGAGTGAAAGATATAAAAGACATCAGGGATAAGATAGATATAACAGACGAAAAAATAGTAGAGCTTTTTGAGGATCGGCTGGATCTTGCGGGAGAAGTGGGCCGGATAAAGAAATCATCGGGAAGTCCTGTCTTCGTGCCTGAAAGAGAACTGGAGAAGATAAAAAAGATAAAAGAGGCAGTAAGGGATACGGAGGATGAAAGAGCCGTAACGTCCCTGTACACATATATAATGCTCTTAAGCCGCATGAAGCAGTACAAAATGCGCCTGGGGGACAAGGAAGATACGGGTCTTAAAGAAAGAGAGGACCTTTTTGCTAAAGGCCAGACTATCGTATATCAGGGAGTCAGGGGAGCATACGGCCATGAGGCGGCCATGAGGTTTTTCGGCAGAGATGTTAACTGCTACAGTGTGGATACCTTCCGCGAAGCAATGGATGAGGTAAAGCATAAAGGCGCCGATTTTGCGGTGCTGCCTATTGAGAATTCCTCCACGGGTATAATAGATGATGTCTATGATATTCTGGCGGAATACGATAATCACATAGTAGGAGAATGCACATTAAAGATAGGGCATGCCTTGCTTGGACTGAAAGATGCTGAAATAGAGGACATAAGGAAAGTTTATTCTCATCCCCAGGGCCTTTTGCAGACGAGAAGATTCCTTTCGGGCTTTGACTGGGAGGAGATAAGTGCCAGGAACACAGCCGTATCCGCAAAGACCGTAATGGAGAAGGGTGATAGGACTCTGGCTGCAGTGGCATCTCCTGCAGCAGCTGATTTATACGATCTAAAGATATTAAAGGATAACATAAGCGATAATCCCAATAATTCCACAAGGTTTATAGTCGTAAGCGCCAAAAAGGAATATCCGGTAAACGGAGATATAATAAGTATTTGTTTTGAACTTAAACATGAGGCAGGAAGCCTTTATAAGATACTCACATATCTGTATTACAACGACCTCTCCATGACAAAAATAGAATCAAGACCTATACAGGGGACGAAATTTGAATATAGATTTTATGTGGATTTTGAAGGAAACTTAAAGGGAGAAAATGAAAGAGCGGCTCTTAAGGCCATAGAGATGGAAACAGAAAATTTCAGGCTTTTGGGAAATTATAAGGGGGGCAGTACATGAAAAAATGTTTTACAGGCATCTTTCTTGCGGCGATCCTTTTATTTACGGCTGCATGCAGCGCCGGAGCCGGCGGAGAAACGATGCAGGGGAGCACCGAAGAAGAAATCTCTCAAACAGAAAGCACCTCTCAGACGGAGAGCATAAGTCAGAGCGAAAGCCGGCATGACACCAATGGAAAGGTTTTATATACTGAAATACCGGAAGGCATGATACAGGGGATAAACAATACGGGAAAGCTTCTTATGGAGAAGCTTTATAAAGAAAACAAGAATATATTTATATCACCTTTAAGTATTTATCTGGACTTCGGTATCCTTTATTCGGGAACTGAAGGAGAAACAAAGAAAGCCCTGGCTGAGTTTTTCGGATATGATGAGGATATATCGAAAGAAGCAGAGAACATAGATCTGCTTACAAGATATATGCTTGACGGGAATCCGGGAGTTAAATCCAATATGGCAAATTCCATATGGCTTAATAACATCATCGCCGGAGGGATTAAAGAAAGCTTCAAGGGGCTCTGGGCCGGACAGGGTGCAGATATATTTACGGAAGATTTTTCCGATGCAGGAATAAAGGACAAAATAAACGGATGGGTGTCCGATAAAACAGAAGGGATGATACCCGATATAGTTGATTCGGTGCCGCCGGGAGCGATGCTCTATCTTATAAATGCCATATATTTTAAGGGTGACTGGGCTATCCCATTTAATAAGGAGAATACATATAAAGATACATTTCACAGTCCCGAAAAGGATATGGAAATAGATTTCATGAGTATTTCAGACGGATTCGGATACATACATAAGGATTCTTTTGACGCCGTAAGACTGAATTATGCCGACGGGCGGACTTCTATGTATCTTGTCCTGCCGGCTGAAGGCTCCTCCCCTGAGGAAATGGCAGCTCATATGTCAGACATAGCGGAAGAAATGGATAACGGCAGTTTCGGTGAATGCAGCATTCAGATACCTAAGCCGGATATCTCCTACAGTATATCCGATGAGCTGGTGGAAATACTTAAAGAAAACGGTCTGGACATTATATTCCGCGATGATGCTGATCTGTCCGGCATCGCTGAGGGAGGACTGAAGGTTGGGAGTGTGGTTCATAAAACGGCACTTAAGGTTGATGAGGCAGGAACGGAAGCATCGGCTGCCACATCCATAGAGATCGTGGAAACAGCAATGCCGGAAGAACCGGAGGAACCTTTTGTGTTTAAGGCAGACCGCCCCTATTATATGCTGATAGCAGATGACACTACGGGAATGGTCATTTTTGAAGGATATATACAGAACCCGGAAAAATAAGGAGATAAAATGAATATTTTTGATATAATCGGCCCGGAAATGGTGGGACCCTCCAGCTCCCACACGGCGGGAGCAGTAAGGATCGGAAATGTGGCAAGGATGCTTTTGGGAGAAAAGATAAAGAAGGCATCCATACATCTGCACGGCTCCTTTGCGGATACGGGAAAAGGCCACGGAACAGACAAGGCAATGGTTGCAGGTCTTATGGGCTTTTCTCCTGCTGATGTAAGGATACCCGGATCCTTTCAGGTGGCGGAAGAATGGGGCATAGACTTCAGCATAGACAATGTCAATCTGGGAGACATACATCCCAATTCAGTCAAGCTGGAGCTTGAAGGAGAAAACGGGAATACTCTGGAGATGATAGCATCATCCATTGGAGGAGGAAGGATCTCCGTTGAAGAGATAGACGGCGTGCAGGCCGAATTTTCCGGCGAAAAGCCCACGCTTATAGTTCATAACGAGGATAAACCCGGCATGATCTCTGATGTAACAACGACTCTCGGAGACAAGGGCATAAATATAGCAACCATGCATTTATACCGCTCCGGCAGAGGCGTCAGTGCAGTAATGGTAATAGAGCTGGACCAGGAGATAAGTGAGGATACGGTAGAGGAACTGGAGAGTAAAGAAGGTATATTCAAGGCCATTTATCTTAGTCTTGAAAGGGAGATATGATGTTTGGATCAGTAAAGGAAATAAGGGATAAGGAAATAGAATCGGGGAAGAGCTTCTGGGAGATCGTTTGTGATGAAGACTGCCATGAGGAATCCATAACAAGAGAAGAGGCTTTCTCAAAAATGAGAGAGATGTATCTTGCTATGAAGGCCTCCTACAGGGATTATGACAAAGATGCCCATTCAAACAGCGGGCTTGTGGGCTCAGACGGATACAAGGCTCAGAAAGCCCATGAGGAAGGCGCCTTTCTGGCAGGAGATTTTGTGGGAGCGGTAATGGAAAAAGCCATAAAGATAGGCGAATCAAATGCGTGCATGAAGCCCATCGTTGCTGCACCCACAGCAGGATCATGCGGAGTCCTGCCGGCTGTTCTTATAACATACGAAGAAAAGACGGGCACGGATGAAGACAGGATAGTTGAAGCATTATTCGTAGCAGGGGGCATAGGCGGTGTTATTGCATCAAGAGCC
>CADBUJ010000023.1 GCA_902797845.1 uncultured Eubacteriales bacterium
ATGTATCTCAAACCTTGTAACAGTCGGTCCCTGGATATAATCAGTTACTTCAGCATCGACGCCGAAGGAATCAAGTGTCATCTGAAGAATGCGCTTTTTCTCCTCCGCATTCTCAGGTCCTTCTCCCTTACCTTTTTGGGGAGCTGCCAAAAGAGATGTTGGCGGTAATTTGTAATCATCTGTTAGGTCTCTGATGTCATCGTCATAAGAAACCTTTGCTTCAAGCTCTCCTTCTTTTTCAAGTCCCGGTATTAAAAGCTCCTCGCCTTTATCCTCCGGCTCTTTCGGCGAAAGGAATTCGGGTGTCTTGATCTCCTTGTCCCTGATGCTCTTTTTCTTTTCCGAAGCGGATTCCTTTGATATAGTACCGATTATATTATCTGTTTCTTTATCAATATCAGGAAGTTCCTCCGAAAGCTCCTGAGCTTTTGATCCATTTATTATCTCTTCTTTTCTTTCCTTGGATATGATCTCCATATCCTTGAATTCTCTTTCTTCCAGGCGTCTTTCTCTGGCAGCCTTTCTTCTGTCGGCCTCCAGTTCCTTAATACGCCTGATTTCTTCCCTTTCCGCCTTCTTTCTGGCGTGGGCTTCAGCTCTTTTTTCCGAAGTCTTTACTGCTTTTCCTTTAGCATAGCCGCTGCCTTTTTTTACTATGGGACTGAAGATGGCTTTACCCACCAGAAGAACGAGCCCTATCATCATGATTATGATCACAAGGATAACTGATGCTATATTTCCCAGAAACTTCCTGAGGAAAAAGGCAATGATGCCTCCGAAGAATCCTCCGCCTGTTTTATAGGTGGCGCTGTCGGTAAAAAAGGATCCTATGGTGGCATTGGCCTCTATTCCGTCAACAAGCTGGATGAATGCCATAACTCCCAGAAGGAAAACTGCGGCGCCCAGTATTTTCGTTTTTAAAGCAGGGTGATCCCTGTTTGTCACAAGAAATATAGCTCCGAAGAAAAGAATAAAAGGAAATATATATGATATAAATCCGAAGGCACCGAAAAGCACATACGAAATGCCTCTTCCAACGACTCCGGCCAGATTGAAAACAGAAAGAAGCATCAGAATAGAAATGCCGAGGACCACCAAAAGGATTATATCGTTTCTGCTCTCACTGCTCTTGTAAACTTCCTTTTGATTCTTGGCATTGCTTCCCGCATTCTTTCCGGAACCGGATACCTTTTTCCCGCTTCCGGTCTTACGTGGATTATTTTTTGATGTATTGCTGTTTTTGGCAGAAGCCATTTGTTACCTCCGTGATGCCCTTTATCTGCCTGTTATAAAAGAAGCCACTATGGCAATGACTCCTACGGCAGCGCAATAAAAGGCAAAATATCTGTATTCCGATCTTTTAACGAAACTGATCATCCATTTTATGCAAAAATAACCTACCAGACCGGCAACTATCATACCAACGAGGCAGCATATGATATAACCGCCTGTGATACCGCTTTTATCTCCTGTTATAAGCTCCAGGAGATTTGCTCCAACTATGGCAGGAAGAGATGCCAGGAATGAATATTTGACAACATATCCTCTGGAAAACCCTCTCATAAGTCCCATGGCGATAGTGGCTCCCGATCTTGATATGCCGGGAAGCACCGCAACTCCCTGTGCAACACCTACAAGTGCCGCATCCTTAAATGTAGTTGCCTTTACTTTTTTGTCTCCGCCCTTGTTGCCGTCTATGAAATAAAGGATAAGGGCCGTTAACAGCAGCCATATGCCGGGGACTATGAGCCTGCTGGTATAATGTTTAAGAAGCCTGGAGATAATAAATCCTATAACAGCGGTAGGTATGGATGTAATTATTATAAGAGCCGCAAATTTTCTGTATCCTGATGTGATCACTCTTCTGTATTCTTCATCACTTCTGGCAAAAGTCCTTTTTATCCAGGTAATGAAATTCCAGAACACATCAACTATTATCCCTATTCCGTTAAAGAAAAGATTCTTAACATCTTTCCAGAAAACAACGCAAACTGCAGCCATGGTACCAAGGTGAAGAAGAACTTCAAACAGGACTCCCGATCCCATATCCACTCCGAAAAGCCCGCTTATGATAGCCAGGTGTCCCGAGCTGCTGACAGGAAGGAACTCTGTTGCACCCTGGATTATGCCCTGTATTATTGCCCAAATAATATTCATAAAATTACCTCAGGTGTTAAAAAGGATAATAAGATATCAATCTATAAATTTTACATTATTTTCCTTTGTTTTTCAAGGTTTCAGGCCTTTTGACGCCTCCTCCTTACGGCCTTTACAGCCTCAACAACAGGTATGACCATCATGCCCAAAACGATAGCTATAAGGTACTCCTTGACGCCTGATACGGAGAACCCGAAGGCCGTTCTCAGGAAAGGAATGGTCGTTACTGCAACCGTAGATACAAAGCCTATCAGAACAGATATTATAAGCATCTTGTTAACTGATCTGATGGAGAATATGCTCTGTTTCTGGGATCTCATGTTTATGCTGTGGAATATCTCCGCCATGGACATGGTAAGGAAGGCCATGGTGCGGCCGTCTATGCTGTCTCTTACCGTAAAGCTTCCTGTTTCTATAAAATCTCCGATAAAGTAAGAAATAAGAGTAAGCACGGCGATCAGAAGACCCTGATAAAGGATATTTACTCCTACTCCGCCGCTGAATATACCTGCATTTGTTGCTCTCGGCTTTCTCTTCATTATGTCCTTGTCTGCCGCTTCCATTCCGAGAGCCAGTGCGGGAAATGTATCAGTTATAAGATTGATCCA
This sequence comes from uncultured Eubacteriales bacterium, assembly GCA_902797845.1. GTDB lineage: Bacteria > Bacillota > Clostridia > Lachnospirales > Lachnospiraceae > RUG14319. The sequence goes on from CADBUJ010000023.1 coordinate 2,766, forward strand.
GAGTATCTGTACGGGCTTTAAGATTGTAAAGCCTATAAGCGTAGCTATAAATATGGCTATTACCTCAGCCATATTGGAAGACAGCAGGAACTGAATGCTCTTAAGCATATTGTCATATATACGCCTGCCTTCCTCCACGGCCCCAACTATGGTGGCAAAATTATCGTCTGCCAGAACCATATCGGCTGCATTCTTTGTTACATCCGTTCCTGTTATGCCCATTCCTATACCTATATCAGCGGTCTTTATGGAAGGAGCATCATTTACTCCGTCGCCTGTCATGGCAGTAACGAACCCTGCATTCTGCCATGCGGTAACTATTTTTGTTTTATGCTCAGGCTGTACCCTGGCATATACGGAAACATTTCTGAACGTCTCCTCGAACTCCTCGTCGCTCATGCGGTTTATGGCTTCACCTGATATGGCTATATCACCTTCTCTTAAGATGCCAAGTTCTCTTCCGATGGCTGAAGCAGTATCCACATGATCTCCCGTAATCATAATGGGACGGATACCGGCTTCCTTACATTCCTCGATGGCCACTTTTGCCTCAGGCCTTATGGGATCGATCATACCGCACATGCCCATAAAGCAGAGATCTTTTTCCTTTTCCCCGTGTGAAAGGGCTTCCGGATTATGATCATAATCCCTTACAGCACATGCCAGAACCCTTAATGCCTTGTCGGCAAGCATTTTGTTATGCTCCATTATGTCCGCAAGCTTCTCTTCCGTAAGAGGCAGAATATTTCCGTTTTCCATGTATGATGAGCAGCATTTCAGGACAGCATCTATACCGCCCTTGGTTATCTGGCGGAATATATTACCTCTCTCCACAACTACGGACATCATCTTTCTGTCCGAATCGAAAGGTGCCTCATCTATCCTTTTGTATTGTGACTTAAGGTCACCTGCACGCATGCCTTCCTTGTATGCCCATGCCACAAGTGCTGCTTCAGTGGGCTCTCCCACTGCTTCTCCCTTGTCGTCTATATCCGCGTCCGAACAGATCGCCATATATTTTGCAAGCTTCTCTGTCTCTCCGTAGCTTTCCGTAACAGTCATCCTGTTCTGAGTAAGTGTACCTGTTTTATCAGAACATACTATCTGGGCACATCCCAGAGTCTCAACTGCAGTCAGCTTTCTTATAATGGCATTCCTCTTGGACATATTAGTAACGCCCATGGAAAGGACTACAGTAACAACTGCCACAAGTCCTTCCGGAATTGCTGCAACCGCCAGAGATACTGCTATCATAAAGGAATTCATGACCGTATGTACGTCCATGCTTCCTGATCTTATTATCTGTGTAAAGAATATGATGACACATATAACAAGCACAAGGATGGTAAGGGTCTTTGAGAGCTGATTGAGCTTTTTCTGCAGAGGAGTCTTTCCCTCTTTGGCATTTTCCAAGGCTCCCGCTATCTTGCCCATTTCCGTATTCATGCCTGTTTCAGTAACGACGAAAACGCCTCTTCCGTAAACCACCGTGCTGCCGGTATAAACCATATTTATCCGGTCTCCAAGGGTTATATCATCGGAGTTTTCCCTAAGCTCCAGAATATTTATAAACTTCTCAACCGGTACCGATTCTCCCGTAAGAGCTGATTCCTCCACCTTGAGACTGGCAGATTCCAGAAGTCTTCCGTCTGCGGGAACGGCATCTCCTGCTTCCAGAAGGACCACATCACCGGGGACAAGATCCCTGGAATCGATGACCTTCATTACTCCGTCCCTTAAGATCTTGGCCTTGGCCGCCGACATATTCTGCAGGGCCTCTATGGATTTCTCGGCCTTGCTTTCCTGATAAACGCCCAGAACGGAATTTATGACCACTACAATGAGTATGATTATCACGTCCGCATAGGAGTCTTTTTCTATGTAAGCCATTATGCCGCTTACAAGTGCGGCTGCCAGAAGGACGATGATCATAGGATCCGCCATCTGCATGAAGAATCTTGCTAAAAGCGATCTCCCCTTTGCTTTGTTAAGAACATTTTTGCCGTAGGTCTGTTCCCTGACCTGCACCTCACTTTCAGAGAGTCCCTGGGGACTTGACGAAAGATTTTCCAGTACGGTTTCAGTGTCTTCAAGATAGTACTTCATTTCTTTACGCATTGCCTTTCTTTCTCAATATATCACCTGCTGCAGCATCATTATCAAGGGTCAGATATATTTCCTGACCCGGATGCGGACAGGATTCCAACTGTTTATGGTCCTTATCCTCCATGGACAGAACAGATGCATCAGAAAACCTTTTTCCCGGTCTTAATATCTCGATGTCATCTCCCGCATAGAATTTATTTTTCTGATGTATCAAAGCCTTTTTATCTGTAACATCCTCCACTCTTCCCAGAAAAACATAGTCCTTTTCGTAGGTGCTGTTTTCGTAGATAAGAGCTTCTTCCCCCGGTCTCCCGTAAAAGAAGCCGGTGTAATATTTTCTGTGAGTGCATTTATTAAGCTCTTCCAGGTAATAAGGGATATTCTCTTTATAGAGCATGGGATCGGCCAGATAATCATCTATTGCCATCCTGTATGCATTGGCAACAGTAGCCACATAAAGCTCCGACTTCATCCTTCCCTCTACTTTAAAACTGTCTATACCCGCATCTATCAGATCATCGATGTGGTCCACCATTCTCAGATCCCTGGAATTAAGGATAAAGGTACCTCTTTCATTTTCCTCAACGGGGAAATATTCCCCGGGTCTCGTTTCTTCCACAAGATCATATTTCCATCTGCACGGATGGGTACATTCGCCTTTATTGGCATCACGCCCCGTCAGAAAGCTGCTCAGAAGGCATCTGCCCGAATATGATATGCACATGGCTCCGTGGACGAATACCTCTATCTCCATATCAGCCGGTATCTTACTGCGGATCCCGGATATCTCTGAAAGACTTAACTCTCTCGCCGCAACTACTCTTTTGGCGCCCATGGCGTACCAGAAATTGAAGGTCTCGTGATTTGTATTGTTGGCCTGGGTGCTTATATGCAGCTCCGTATCCGGCATGAGCTCCTTTGCCATCATAAAAACGCCCGGATCCGAGATTATCACCCCGTGGGGCCTTATGCCGGAAAGCTCTTTGAAATATGTTCTGATCTCCTCTATATCTGTGTCATGTGCCAGTATATTTGCAGCCACATAAACCTTGGCATTATGATCATTTGCAAATGCTACAGCCTTCGCCATATCATCCATGGTAAAATTATCGGCTCTGGCTCTCAGGCTGAAAGCCTCCCCGCCTATATATACTGCGTCTGCCCCGAATCTTATGGCGGTGTATAGTGTGTTAAGTTCTGCGGCAGGCATCAATAATTCCGGTCTCTTCATTCTTTTCCACCCTTTACTGAGATCGACACCCCGTCTCCTATGTGAAGGACTGCAGTGTTAAGGACCTCCGAATGCTTTATCCTGTAAAGATATTCCCTCATCCTCGTTCTGATAGTCCTGTTCCGCCTCTTAACTCCGTATCTTGGGCGGAGAACATCCTCGTCCTGAAGGACATTGTCGGAGATAAGGACCCCACCGTCTCCCAAAAGGCGGACAGCATCATTTAGAAATGTAAGATATTGTCCCTTGGCAGCATCCATGAATATAAGGTCAAAGGGTCCTTCCAGTTCCTTTAATACTTCCTCTGCATCTTTCGGTATAAGTTCTATCCTGTCGGACAAGCCGGACTCGGCGATATTTTTCTCTGCCTCGACTATCCTGGGCTCATAATTCTCTATGGTGATGATGCTGCAGTCCTTACATTCCTTTGCCATAAAAACAGCAGAAAAGCCCACAGCGGTTCCTATTTCCAGAATACGCTGAGGCTTTTTGATCTCCAGTATTATTTTTAATAGGGACCGTACCTGATGTCTGATTATCGGTATATCCCCTTCTATGGCTTTTTTCTCAAGGTCCCTTAAAAACCCGTCTTCCAGAGACGGCTCCAGAGATTCAAGAAAATCGGACATCCTTCCCTCATCCATCTCTGTTCTTTATGCGACCCCCGTTAATAAATCTGGGAGAAAGGCCTCCCCCTGGGAAGATTCCTCTTCCGTATCCTCCGATGGTGCTTCGGTCTCCAAAATGACTTCTTCTCCTGCAGAGGCATCCGTTATCAGTGCTGTTATATCCTCCAGGCTCATGGATTTATTTATCTGATATGTACCGGGTGCGATCTTTCCGGAAAGCCCCGATATCCTAAGCCTCCATTCAAAGGCCTTTACATGCTTGACATAACCCATATCTTTGAGGATGCTGCCTACGGCACTGGGTCCCATACCCTTTGATATGGTCAGAGTTTCTTCCTCTGTATTACCTTCCTCAATAGGCGCCGAGCCGAAAACTTCGTAAGCAAAATCCCAGGAGAATTTGGCCGCCCTTACCACAAGCAGAACAACTGCTGCGTAAAACAGAATATTCAGGCACAGGGTGAACATTCCAAAACCGAATTTCTTTACCATAGCAACCTCTTAAACAGTAACGTCAACGATTATCGGCAGGATCATGGGGCTTCTCTTCATATGCTTCCACATATAATCACCCAGAGTATCCTTTATTGCCAGTTTTATCTTGTTCCAGTCCGTATAATGCTTTCTCAGAGCCATATCAACAGTCTGAGTAACAAGCTTTCTTGCTTCCTCCATAAGTTCTTCCGATTCCCGTACATATACAAAGCCTCTGGAAACTATATCAGGGCCTGATACAAGAGTGCCGGAATTCCTGTCAAGAGACAGTACGACGATTATAAGTCCGTTCTGGCTCAGGAGCTGTCTCTCGTGGAGGACTATATTACCTACGTCACCTACGCCCAGGCCGTCGACCATAATACCGCCGGCAGGTACCTTGCCCGTGACCTCGGATTTCTCTTCGTTAAGCTCCAGCACATCGCCGTTCTGGAGTATATGTATATGCTCCGGCTTTACGCCCATCATCTCCGCCAGTTTTGCATTGGCTCTTAAGTGCCTGTACTCTCCGTGTACCGGTATGGCATAAAGGGGATCAGATAAGGCATATATGAGCTTGATCTCTTCCTGGCATGCGTGTCCCGATACATGTATATCCTGAAAAACTATATCTGCCCCTCTTTCGTATATCTCGTTCATGATGTTGGAGATAGCCTTCTCGTTCCCCGGGATCGCTGATGATGAAAAAACCACATAATCCCCTGAATCCACGGTAACCTTTCTGTGGGTACCGTTGGCCATCCTTGAAAGAGCAGCCATTGTCTCCCCCTGGCTTCCTGTTGTTATAAGCACCAGCTGCTCGGGAGGATAATCCTTCATGTCGTCTATATCTATAAGTGTTTTACCGGGAATATTTATATATCCCAGTTCTGATGCAATGGCAATGGTGCTTACCATGCTCCTTCCGTCTATAACCACCTTTCTTTTGAATTTATAGGCGGTATTGATTATCTGCTGCACTCTGTCCACATTGGAGGCAAAGGTAGCTACGATTATCCTGGATGATGCATGGGTACTGAATATATTATCGAGGGCAGATCCCACGGTCTTTTCCGAAGGAGTAAAGCCCGGTCTTTCTGCGTTCGTGGAATCACACATAAGGGCAAGCACGCCCTTTTTTCCCAGTTCCGCTATTCTTTGCAGATCTATTGATGCACCGTATACGGGGGTATAATCGATCTTAAAATCCCCTGTATGAATTATGGTGCCTGCAGGTGTCTTTATGGCCAATGCCGCTGCATCAGCAATACTGTGATTCGTTTTTATGAACTCCACCTGGATATCGCCCAGCTGGATCTTGTCTCCATATCTGACCACATGTCTTTCGGTAACATCCATAAGCTGATGCTCCTGGAACTTATGCTCGATAAGGCCCATGGTAAGTTTTGTGGCATATATGGGTATATTTATCTCTTTAAGTATATATCCCATGGCTCCGATATGATCCTCGTGTCCGTGGGTTATAACAAGACCTTTTACCTTGGCGATATTTTCCCTGAGGTATGTTACATCCGGTATTACCATATCTATACCCATCATATCGCTTTCAGGGAAGGCGATGCCGCAGTCTACCACCACTATGGAATCGTTATATTCGAAGCATGTGATGTTCATGCCTATCTGCTCCAGACCTCCAAGAGGTATTATCTTAACGGGAAGCACCTCTCTTGCCTTTGCAGCTATGCGCCTTTTGGAATAGGGCCTTTCCTTAACGGGCCTTACGCTCTTCCTGCCTCTGGTCTGTTCCTTGTCCGATCTGGTCCTCTTCGGCGCCGGATCCGCAGCTTTGGTGTTTTGTTTAAATATATCTCCGTTCAATATTTTCCCTTTCTATATCTTTCCCGGCCTTTTAAAATTCTTATAAAAGCTCTATGTCTTCTTCTGCAAGAAGCTCGCTGAATATAAGGCCGAGAGCTTCAAGTTCTTTCTCGTCTTCAAGTATTTCGTAGGTGGATGTGATCTGCATGTCATCCTTTCCCACTTCTTTAAGTATGTAAGCTTCGCCGTCATCTTCCTGAGTATCTGTTACAAGAATATATGAAGTATTGTTAAAAAAAGTATCGGCGATTATGTAAAATTCTTTTTTACCGTCTTCTCCTTCGATGGAGAACATTACTTTGGAATCCTTGTTCAAATCTGTTCCTCCGTCTTTTCCGTCTGGTTATTAAGGTAATCCAGATATCCCTGCAGAATAAAGGATGCGGCAACCTTATCCACATATTTTTTCGTATCCTCTTTTGAGACTCCCCCCGAAATAAGAGTCCTTTCCGCAAAAACCGTGCTCAGCCGCTCGTCCCAAAGAATGACAGGAAGGCCTGTCCTTCGTTCAAGCACAGCTTTAAAGGCTTTAGTGCTCTCTGCCCTTTCGCCCTCAGTGTTATTCATATTTTTAGGAAGTCCCAGCACTATCCTTTCCACATTGTATTCCTCAATGATGGTCTCTATTTGTGCACAGGTCTTCCTAAGTTTGTTTTCCTCTTTTCTTGTGATGGTTGTAATAGCCTGGGCTGTAAGCCCCAGGCCGTCGCTTACGGCAACGCCCACGGTCTTCGAACCGTAATCCAGTCCAAGAATCCTCATTCAGTTAATCTCTCTCCTTAAGATTGTTGTTGATGTAATCCTCAAGGAGCTCTTCCAAAATTTCGTCACGTTCAACCTTCATGATAAGATATCTGGCATTTTTATAGCTTGTAACATAAGTTGGATCTCCGGACATGATGTATCCTACTATCTGACTTACGGGATCATAACCTTTTTCTGACAACGCACTGTAAACCAGCGTCAATATTTCCTTGACCTGATTTTCCGTTTCTCCCGATACATTAAAAAATTGTGTCCTATCCAGATCCGTCTTCCTGTCTGACATAACTACCCTGCCTTTTTCTTAAAATACCTTATACCTATAACTATGTGTATTTTACTATAAAACACATGTTCATTCAAGTTTTTGCCTTTAATCTTGGGCATTTTCAGCGTATTTCCCAAAGTCGGCAACGATACTGATCTCCCCTTTGTCTTTTTTGTCTTTGAGGATGCCCTCCAGGATGGAATTTGCCGCCAGATCCGAGCCGTAGACCCTCACAGGTATATATTCTTTAGTATAACCCGTATAATAAGAGCCTCCTTCCCCTTCTTCCTCCTGCTCCGTAAGAACCGATACGGTTTCTCCGAGATGTCTTTCAATATACTTTCTGCTGCCATCCCTGCTTATTTCAAAGAGCGCATTGCTTCTTTCTGTTTTTTTATCCTCCGGCACCTGATCGTCCATAAGATCCGCTTTTGTTCCAGGTCTCCTGGAATACTTGAATATATGCACTCTGGAAAAACCTATGCCTTCAGCAAATGCCTTTGTTTCTTCAAATTCCTCGTCCGTTTCTCCGGGAAATCCCGTAATAATATCCGTTGTAATGGCCGGATCCCTGAAATGCTTCCTCAGCAGATCCACCGCCCTTTTATAATCATCTGTGGAGTAATGCCTGTTCATCCTCTTCAGAGTTGAATCACATCCGCTCTGCAAAGATAAGTGGAATTGATGGCATAAGGGCTCCAGCTCCTTAAGCTTAAGGCAGAAATCCTCAGTTATGCATCTCGGCTCCAGAGAACCGAGACGAAGGCGCTTTACATCTGTCTCTTTGCATATAGATGCGATAAGATCGCTGAACAAGGGATTCTCCGGTTCGTTGTTATATGTCTTATCTACCTTGTCCAATCCGTATGAGCATATATGTATCCCCGTAAGGACTATCTCCTTTACCCCGTTTTTATCAAGGGCCTTTACTTCGCGGATTATGTCTTCTTTATTGCGGCTTTTTATCCTGCCCCTGACATAAGGGATGATGCAGTAGCTGCAGAATTGATCGCAGCCGTCCTGTATCTTAAGGAATGCCCTCGTATTCAGATGATAAACATGAGCATCGTCTTTTTCCTCCGCTGCATCACTTTGCAGGGATCTTATTCCCGATGCTTCCTCAACAAGCTCAACGATCCGATTTTTATCTTCATTTCCGATAAAAAGATCCACTTCCTTAAGCTCATTTCGGGAAGCCCCTTTGTCATCGGAAAAACAACCTGCTGCAACTACCAGTGAGTCAGGATTTGTCTTCTTTGCCCGCCTCAGCATCTGCCTTGACTTTTTATCGGCTACGGCTGTAACTGTACAGGTGTTTACAACATATATATCCGCATCACCTGAAAAGGGTACTATTTCGTACCCCTTCTGAATAAACGAATCCGTCATGCGGTCCGTCTCATATTGATTTGTTTTACACCCGAGCGTATAAAAAGCAACCTTAGCCAATTCTATTCCTCACTGTATTTTCTGACTATTATCTCCTCAGCCTCCGAAACGGCTTTTTCCACTAATTCATCTATCCCCGTAAGAAGCTCCTCCGACTTCTCTATCCTGGAAAGAACGGGCTTGGTTACGGGATGCTTGGCTACAAATATCGTACAGCAGTCCTCATAGGGGAGCGTGGATGTTTCAAAGGTTCCTATCTTTTCAGCAAGTTCTATGATGTCATTTTTATCAAAGGCCACAAGAGGTCTGTATACCGGCATCCGACAGACTGCATTGGTACAGTACATGGATGCCATGGTCTGGCTTGCCACCTGACCTATGCTCTCTCCCGTAACAAGGCCCTGCGCCCCTGTTTTTTCGGCGATCCGCTCTGCAATACGCATCATATATCTTCTCATTATGATGGTAAGCTCCTCATGGGGACACTTTTCGTATATCGCAAGCTGTATATCCGTAAAATTGATTATATTAAGCCTGATGGGGCCAGTATATGCTGATATGATCCTCGCCAGATCTATCACCTTTTCCTTGGCTCTTTCCGATGTATAAGGAGGCGCATGGAAATAAACGGCATCTATAAAAACGCCTCTCTTTGATACCATATATCCTGCTACAGGGCTGTCTATACCTCCTGACAAAAGAAGCATCGCCTTGCCTGCAGTACCTACGGGCATCCCTCCTGCTCCCGGGATGATCTTCGAATATACGAATATACTGTCCCTGATCTCCACATTTATAAGAACATCGGGGTCATGCACATCCACAGTAAGTTCCGGGTATACGGAAAGCAGCCTTTCGCCCACATCCGCCGACACCTCCATGGAATTTCTCGGATATTCCTTATCTATGCGCCTTGATTCCACCTTAAAGCTGAAATTCCTCTCCGGATAAACCTCAGCAATGTATTTTTCACACAGCTTAAGTATGCTTTCTTCATCCCTGTCTTTTGATTCCATCACGGGACATATGCCTACTATACCGAAGATCTTCTGAAGGACGGAAACTGTCTCGTCGTAGTCATACTCCGACGGGCAGTAGATATATATCCTTCCCCTTTCCTTTACAATCGTAAAATCCCCTAGTCTTTTAAGGCTGTGCTTTATCCTCTTAACAAGGGCATCCTCAAAAACGTGCCTGTTATTGCCCTTTATGCCTATTTCGCCGTATTTTATCAAAAATTCGTTAAAGACCATTCCTTTTATTTCCTTTGATATTTTCTGAGCACGGGCACCAGGTCTTTTACAGTCTCCGTAAATATGCCTGCCTGCTCGATACTGTTGTGCTTCCCGAAGCTGAGCCTTATGGTGCTCCTAAGGGCTTTATCGTCAAGGCCCATAGCCGCAAGGGTCCCCGATCTTTTTTTACTGTGGGATGAGCATGCGGACCCCGACGATACATATATCCTTTTATCCTCCAGAGCATGGAGCATGACTTCTGCTCCGACTCCGTCTACGGTAATGCTTAAAATGTTCGGAACAGTGCCTTTTCCGCCGTTAAATGTGATCCCTTCCATATCCTTAAGATCATTGACTATGGCTTCCTTTATAGATGTAAAAAGGGCATTTCTTTCTTCCATTTCCTTCATGCCCATGTCTGCAGCCAGGGCCATGGCTGCAATGCCCGGTACGTTTACCGTTCCGGATCTCATACCTCTCTGCTGGCCTCCCCCGAGCATGAGCGGCATTATCTTCGTTCCCTTTTTTACATAAAGGGCGCCGACTCCCTTGGGACCGTAGAATTTATGAGAGCTTACAGACAGAAGATCTATCCCGCAGTCCTTCGGAATAAGCTTGATCTTGGTGAAGCCCTGAACATGATCCACATGAAAAAGAATGTCTTTGTTCACGCTTTTTATGATCTCTCCGATCTCCTTTACGGGCTGTATGGATCCCACCTCATTATTTACGGACATCACTGAGACCATGATCGTATCCTCTCTTATGATCTCTTTTAAGGATCCCGCATCTATGACGCCGTTCTCATCTGTTTTTACATATGATACGGAAAAGCCTGATTCCTCAAGATATTTAATGGGGTTTCCCACTGATCCGTGTTCGATCTCAGTGGTGATGATATGCATCCCCCTTCGCTTATTGGCTAATGCCGCGCCTATGAGAGCAAGGTTATTGGATTCCGTTCCTCCCGATGTATAAATGATCTCATCCTTTTCACATTTTAATATCCTGCAGAATATATCCGTTGCAGCCTTAAGATAATGCTCTGCATCTACTCCCATAAGATGCATAGCTGAAGGATTTCCGTAATGTTCCCTCTGGACTTTGTCCATAAATTCCAACACTTTGTCGTCGATCCTTGTTGTGGCCGCATTGTCAAAATAAATCTCCATGATCTCCTCTTTCTCTTTTCCCGTAAAGGAAAATGCCTACCGGAAATTTTACCAATTTTCGGTAAGCATTACAAATCCAGCATTCTTATGGTTAACACTAAACTGCCTTTATTCCGAAGCTATTATATGCTTTCTGAGCTCCAGTATCTTGGAAGGCGATACGGAAAGCTCGTCTACTCCTATATCCAGGAAGAAATCCGTCAGTGTTATGTCCGAACCCAGTTCACCGCATATTCCCACTATGCAGTTGTTCTTGTGTGCATTTTTTACTGTAGTCTCAATGGACCTTAATACAGCAGGATGGTGGGCATCGAAAAAATCTCCCAGATCTTTGTTCTGCCTGTCAATAGCAAGAGTGTATTGTGTAAGATCATTGGTGCCGATGCTGAAGAAATCTACCTTCTCAGACAATTCCTCACTCATGATCACAGCTGCAGGCGTCTCCACCATTATACCTGTTTTAAATTCTCCGACCTCTGATCCTTCAGAAACAAGCTCCTTTTTTATATCCTCCAGGAGATCCTTTATCATATCCACTTCCTTCGTGCTTATGATCATAGGAAACATGATGGAGATATTTCCATATGCAGTAGCTCTTAAAATGGCACGCAGCTGAGTCCTGAACAGCTCCGGTCTCTTAAGACAAAGTCTTATGGCCCGAAGACCCATGGCAGGATTCTCTTCTTTTTCCAGGTTGAAATAATCTATCTGCTTATCAGCGCCTATATCAAGGGTTCTTATGATAACCTCTTTGGGCGCCATCTCCTCCGCAGCTTTCCTGTATGCCTTAAAGAGCTCTTCCTCAGAAGGATAATCCGAAGATTTAAGATATAAAAACTCGCTCCTAAGCAGACCTACGCCTTCCGCGCCTGACTCTTTCACAAGTTCCATATCATCTATATCATCCACATTGGCATAAAGCTTAATGGATCTTCCGCTTTTCGTAACGGTCTTTTCATCCTTAAGCTTAAGAAGTTCTTCTTTCTGTGCTTTTATCTTCGCGGATCTTTCCTCATATTCCCTGATGGTCTCTTCATCAGGCTCTGATATTACCTTTCCTTCTTCACCGTCTATGATAACGAATGCTCCGTCAAGGTCTTTTACATCATCGATGCCCGATACGGCAGGGATCCCCAGATTCCTTGCAAGGATTGCCGTATGGGAATTTGATGCCCCATACCTTGTTACAAATCCCAATAGCATCTTCCGATCCATCTGCATGGTCTGGCTTGGCCTCAGCTCCCCGGCACCTATTACGGAAGGCTCTTTAACGGATATATCTTCGATACCGTTAAGTATATTTTTCAGCCTTATGGTTATATCCTTTATATCCACAGCCCGTTCTCTCATGTATTCATCATCCATCTGAGAGAACATTTCCGAGAAGCGGGCCCCCGCTTCGGAAACAGCAGCGGATGCTTCCATTCCGGACTCTATATTTTCCCTTATGGCATCAGTAAAATCCTCATCTTCCATAAGGGCCATATGAACCTCGAAAATAGCTGCTTCCTCTTCGGAAAGCTCTGCAGCTGTTTTTTCGTAAAGACCGTTCAGCTGATCCATTGCCTTTTCCGATGCCTTTAAAAATCTCTGCCACTCCTCATCGGGACCGCCCTTTACTGAGGACGCATTTTCCTCCGGCTCATGTAAAAAGAACATTTTTCCCATTGCTATTCCTTTTGCAATGGGATCCCCCTTAAATACCTTCATTACGATCTCCTACAGATTTTCTTCAAGGAACGGTACAAGCTCTTCAAAAGCTTTATCCTCATCTTCGCCTTCTATAACTATCTTTATCTCATCTCCGCATCTTGCGCCGAGGCTCATTACCTGCATAAGCTTTCTGAGCTCTGCGGTCTTTCCGTTGAAAGATACGACGATCTTGCTGTTATACTTTCTGGCTTCCTTTGAAACCACATTGGCAGGTCTTGCATGAAGTCCCACCTCATCCTTTATGGTATATGTAAATTCCTTCATTTATCTTCCCCTTAAAAACGGGTGCCTTAAAGCACCCGTTGCCTTTATTTAAAACTTTTTCTGTGATGCTACCTCACTTAAGTCTTCCATGATCTCTTCAAGGCTCATGCCTGAATCCGCATCACAAGTGGCTGTTACAGCGCCTTCCACCAACGGACAGTCGGCCATCACCACTTTCATGCCGTCCATGGCTTCTATTACCATTTCCGCTGTCATAACAGCACTTCCCATATCCATGAGGATTATAACTCCGTCATCAGAATATACGCTGTTTACAGCATCGAATATCCTTTCGAAGCTGGTACCGAAGCCTCCCTCAGGAAGACCGCCTGCTGCCGCAATGGGTACATCTTCAGCCATCATCTTTGTAAGGTCCGTAACACCCTCCGCAAGTTTTTCGGAGTGGGACACTATAACAAATCCAACCATATAAGTTCTCCTTAAACGTTTTCGCAGATGACCTGAAGCATTTCCGTAAAGGAAGTAGCGCCGGGATCCTGATGCCCTATACTTCTTTCACCAAGATAGCTGGCTCTTCCCTTTGTGGCAATGATAGTCTTTGTATATTCCACGCCTTCTTTTGCTGCAGCCAGTCCGGCTTCAAGAGCCTTCTTTGCATCTTTAGAAGCATCATATTCTTCTTTTATGGCATCAAGAGCAGGTACCATTGCATCAAGCATGGTCTTCTCGCCTGTAACGGCCTTTCCTCTCATCTTAACGCCTTCGATGGCAGCCTCAAGGATCTGAATGAAATCCTCTATACCTATTTCTGTCTTATCTCCTGCAGTCTTTCCTGCCTGAAGATATGCTGTTCCGTAAAGAGGTCCTGATGCACCGCCCACCTTCATGGTAAGAGACATACCTGCAGCCTTTAAGATGGCGCCAATGTCCTTGCCCTGAAGATCCGGTACCTTGGAGATAAAATCTCCGAAGCCTCTTGCCATATTTATGCCGTGATCTCCGTCACCGATAACATTATCAAGCTCCGTGAGAAAAAGTTTGTCCTCTTCGATCTTCTCGCCTATCTTGACCATGATCTCAAGAACTTTATCCTGATTAACCATTCTTCCACCTCTTAAAATATAATATATGCCCTGCCGCAAAAAGCGGCAGGGACTTTATTTATGTTCTTTTTAGAATACCTTAAGAGCTATGGTGTCTGCCTTGGCATCAAGAAGTTCCTTGAGTTCGTCATCAAGTTTCAGCAGTGTTACGGAGAAGCCCTGCATCTCAAGAGATGTCATATACTCTCCAACGAAGGTCTTATAAACCTTAACGCCTTTTTCTGCAAGAACATCAGCAACACGGTTGTTTGCTATAAATAATTCCATTGCAGGTGTTCCGCCTGAAGAATTGACCATAACTGCAACCTCTGATCCTGTAAAGTCAAGGTCTGCAAGGATCTTGTCAAGAAGATGATCTACTATGGAATCTACGGGCTCAAGTTTAGCCTTGTGAGTACCGGGCTCACCGTGGATACCGATACCAACTTCCATTTCATCATCAGCGATCTCAAATCCGGGTGTGCCTGCAGCGGGAACTGTACAAGGTGTGATAGCTACACCCATGGTCCTTACATTGTCGATGACCTTCTGAGCTGTAGCCTGTACCTCTTCCAGAGAAGCACCTGTCTCAGCCTTTGCGCCGGCGATCTTGTGAACGAAGATCGTTCCTGCAACGCCACGACGGCCTACTGTATAAAGGGAACCGTCAACAGCAACATCATCATTTACAACTACCTGAGCTACTTTGATACCATCTGCATCTGCCATTTCACCGGCCATTTCGAAGTTCATAACATCGCCTGTGTAGTTCTTTACGATCATAAGAACGCCCTTGTCTGTAGCGATCTCTTTAAGAGCTTCGTAAATGGGTTCGGGTGAAGGAGAAGTGAAAACTGCTCCTGCAACTGCAGCATCAAGCATACCCTCTCCGACAAATCCGCCGTGAGCGGGCTCATGTCCGGAACCGCCGCCGCTTATAAGAGCAACTTTACCTTCTTTTTTATTTGCTCTTACAACAACAGTCTGACCGGGCAGTCTCTTAACATACTGAGGATAAGCTTTGACCATACCCTCGATCATCTGCTCTTCAACCAGATTAACGTCGTTAATAAATTTTTTCATTGTGTTACCCCCTTTTCGTTGCTTTTATTGATACAATTATAATATCTTGATCATAATTTAACAATCGTTTTTATCTACTCTTCGAGCAAAAATCCGATCACAGAAAGAATTGCCGCTCCAGCAGTTTCAGTCCGGAGTATCCTTCTGCCCAGACTTATGGGTTTAAGGCCTTTAGATACTGCCTTTTCTATCTCGTTTTCGGAAAAGCCCCCTTCAGGTCCGATAAAGATCCCGGCGCTTTCTTTCCCTTTTATATCAAGTACGGCCTTTCTTGCTTCATCCATCCCTTCTGCTTTTTCGTAGGGTATAAGAGAAACGGAAAGGTCCTCCGCCATTTTAAGGGCTTCATCAAATGTGATTATCTTAAAGACCTCAGGAATTATGCCTCGCCCCGATTGTTTGGCCGCAGCCTCCGATATGCTCTGCCATCTCTTGACCCGGTCCGCGGCTTTTTTATCTTCAAGCCTTACAACGGATCTTTCCGATGAAAACGGTATTACGGCATATGCCCCCAGCTCCACGGCTTTCTGGACCACTGTATCCATCTTATCGCCTTTTGCCAGGGACTGGAAAAGATACAGCTTTGTATCAAGCTCCGAATATGATCTCCACGTGTTCAGGATATTGCAGGTGATGCTCTTCTCGTCCATGGAGCTTATGGCACAGTAAAGATCCGTGCCTTCCATGTCGCACAGAATGAGCTCTTCTCCCTCATTCATCCTTAAGACATTTTTTATATGGTTTACATCCGTGCCGCTTATGACGGCAGTTTTATCCTTTATATTGTTTTTATCAATAAAAAATCTTGGCATCTGCTACATCATCCTCGAACAAAAGCTGACCCATTCTCCGGAACGGCCCGTCTCCAGGATCTCAAATCCGTTATCAGAAAGACTTTTTCTTACTTCCTCTTCTTTTTCATCAATGATGCCGGAAACTATATACAGGGAATCCTTATGGAGACACTCCTTTACCACTGTATTGAGCGGGATTATGACTTCTGCCAGAATGTTCGCCGCAACTATATCCCTTTTGCCGAAGCTCTTTAACAGTTCTTTATCCTCCAGCACGTTTCCGTGACATATTCTGATTTTAGAGAGATCAAGTCCGTTCTTTTCTGCATTTTCCACTGCAGTCTTAACAGCGGCAGGATCTATATCCACAGCAGCCGTATCCCCTGCTCCGAGAAGCTTTGCGATAATAAAAAGAATGCCGCTCCCGCAGCCCAGATCAAGAAAAGATGCCCCTCTTTCCATATGTGCTCTGATCGAATCTATACACAGCCTTGTGGTATGATGTGTACCTGTTCCGAAGGCGCTCCCCGGATCCATTTCCACAACTTTGCATCCTTCTGTTTCTTCAGGAGGTATTGTCTCCCAGGTGGGCTTGATCCAGATATCGGATGCCACCTTAAAAGGCTTCCAGAATTCTTTCCAGTTATCCCTCCAGTCATTTTCGTCGCTTATGACCTTTGTAATGGACCCGTCGCCTGCATCAACAAACTGACGAAGATCCTCTATTCTCTTTTTAAGCTCCCGGGAGATCAGGCCTGTGTCCTTCTCTTCCTCTACATAAAAAGAAACAACGGCATTTTTATCCTCTGGATCTGAAGGCGGCAGGATATCCACGAACATCTGAGCCTTTTCCGCCTCCGTAAGAGGCAGATTGTCTTCTATCTCGATGCCCGTTATCCCCATTTCCTGCAGTATTACGCCTATCATATCAACGGCATCTGTCGTTGTTTTTATGGAATACTTATTCCATTTCATATATTTCTCCTTCTTGATACGGAAAGATCAGCAAAGGGAACTTAAAGGCCCTTATGTCATATATCTTCAGAATTTACCGCCCATGGCCTTATCATAGGCTTTAAGTGCATCCTTTTGTTCCTTTGTCATCTTTGTAGGGACCTGTATAACGTATGTAACATAGTGATCCCCTCTTACCTTGGGATTCCTTAAGGTCGGAACGCCTTGCCCTTTAAGGCGTATCCTGGTGTCTGTCTGAGTGCCGGCCTTAATCTTTTCCGTTATCTCTCCGTCTACTGTCTTGATCTTTATGTCTCCGCCCAGGGCTGCCTGAGCAAATGTAATGGGAACGGTTGTATAGATATCATATCCGTTTCTCTGAAAGATCGGATGCCTTTCCACCATCACCTGTACAAGAAGGTCCCCTCTTGGTCCGCCGTTGATGCCCGGTTCTCCCTTTCCTCTCAGCCTTACGCTCTGTCCGTTGTCTATGCCTGCAGGTATCGTAACGTTGATCTTTTTCTTCTTTCGTATATATCCGTTTCCGCGGCAGCTGTCACATTTTTCTCTGATGATCTTTCCGGTCCCGTGACATTCCGGGCATGTAGTCACCTGCCTTACCTGGCCGAAAATGGAATTCTGTGTAGTAACCACCTGTCCCTTGCCTCCGCAGGTGCTGCAGGTCTCCGGGCTGGTTCCGGGTTTCGCCCCTGTTCCGCCGCATGTTGTGCAGTCCTCGGAAAGAGTGATATTTATCTCTTTTTCACATCCCTTAACAGCCTCCATAAAGGATATGGTAACGGTTATACCCGTATCCGCTCCCTGCATGGGGCCGTTATAGCTTCTTCTGGATGCTCCTCCTCCGAAAAAGCTTCCGAATATATCGTCGAAAATATCACCCATGTCTCCGCCGAAGCCAAAGCCGTTGAAATTACTGAAATCTCCGGCTCCGCCCTGAGAAAAGGCTGCATGACCGAACTGATCATACTGTTTCCTTTTGTCTGCATCTATAAGGACAGCATATGCCTCAGACGCTTCCTTAAACTTCTCCTCAGCCTCTTTGTCTCCCGGATTGGCATCAGGGTGATATTTTTTTGCCAGCTTTCTGTATGCTTTTTTGATGGTATCGTCATCGGCATTTCTGTCAACGCCCAATACCTCATAATAATCTCTTTTGGTCTCTGCCATATTTAAATCCCTTTAACATGTATAGATCCCGGAAGAAAACTTCCGGAATCTATATCTTAATTTTTATACTTCTTTATAATCACCGTCTACTATGTCGTCGGCGTTATAAGAGTCGTTGGCATTTCCGCCTTCGCCCTGACCTGCCTGAGCCTGTGCCGCTGCCTGTTCATACATCTTCGTAAATACCGTATTGGCCTTTTCCATCAGTCTCTCCTTGCCGGCCTTAAGAGCTTCCACCTGTTCATCCGTTATATTGTCTATATTTGTTTCCTCCAGGACTTTCTTGAGAGAATCAAGCTCCTCCTGAACATTTGCCTTGTCTTCTTCCGATACCTTGTCCCCTACTTCTCCCAAAGCTTTTTCCGTCTGGAATACAAGGGAATCTGCATCGTTTCTGGCATCGATGGCATCTTTTCTTTTCTTGTCCTGAGCCTCAAATTCCTGGGCTTCTCTTACGGCCTTATCGATATCCTCGTCTGACATATTTGATCCTGCAGTGATGGTTATATGCTGCTCCTTGCCTGTTCCCAGATCCTTAGCCGATACATTTACTATACCGTTTGCGTCTATATCAAATGTTACCTCGATCTGAGGAACTCCTCTGGGAGCGGGAGCTATACCGTCAAGCCTGAACTGTCCGAGGCTCTTATTATCTTTAGCAAACTGTCTTTCTCCCTGAACCACATTTATATCAACAGCCGTCTGATTATCTGCTGCAGTTGAGAATATCTGGCTGTGCTTAGTGGGTATGGTCGTATTCCTTTCGATAAGATGAGTCGCTACTCCGCCCATGGTCTCGATCGAAAGGGTAAGGGGAGTTACATCCAGAAGAAGCACATCTCCTGCGCCCTCGTCACCTGAAAGCTTACCACCCTGGATAGATGCTCCTATGGCAACACATTCGTCGGGATTAAGAGTCTTGGAAGGCTCCTGACCTGTAAGCTGCTTTACCTTTTCTTGAACTGCGGGAACTCTGGTCGAACCGCCTACCAGCAGGACCTTTCCGAGATCAGATGCTGTGATGCCTGCATCCTTCAGTGCATTCTGTACGGGTACAGCTGTTCTCTCAATAAGATCTGCTGTGAGCTCATCGAATTTTGCTCTTGTCAGATTCATGTCGAAGTGAAGAGGGCCGCTTTCGTTCATGCTTATAAAAGGCAGGTTGATATTTGTTGTCGTAGATGAAGAAAGCTCCTTCTTTGCTTTTTCGGCTGCTTCCTTAAGCCTCTGCATGGCCATCTTATCCTTTGAAAGATCGATGGCGTTCTGATTCCTGAATTCGGTTACCATCCAGTCGATGACCTTCTGGTCGAAATCGTCGCCGCCCAGATGCGTATCTCCGTTTGTTGCAAGCACCTCTATAACACCGTCGCCGATCTCAATGATGGAAACATCGAAGGTACCTCCGCCAAGGTCATAAACCATTATCTTCTGTTCCTGCTCGTTATCCAGGCCGTATGCCAGTGATGCTGCCGTAGGCTCGTTGATGATCCTCTTAACATCAAGACCGGCGATCTTGCCTGCGTCCTTTGTTGCCTGTCTCTGAGCATCATTAAAATATGCAGGTACTGTAATGACAGCTTCCGTAACCTTGTCTCCCAGATAGCTTTCCGCATCTGCCTTAAGCTTCTGCAGGATCATGGATGAGATCTCCTGAGGAGTATACTTTTTGCCTTCTATGTCTACTTTGTGGTCTGTTCCCATCCATCTTTTGATAGAGGCTACCGTATTCTCCGCATTTGTAACTGCCTGTCTCTTTGCAGGTTCTCCTACAAGACGCTCGCCTGATTTTGTAAATGCCACTACTGAGGGAGTGGTCCTTGATCCTTCTGCGTTGGGGATAACTACAGGCTTTCCGCCCTCCATTACTGCAACGCAGGAATTTGTTGTTCCTAAGTCGATACCGATTATTTTACTCATTGTTTTTTACTCCTTATCATTTATATTCAGTTTCTCGAAGAAAACCGTTGAACATTTTTATTCAGCTACCATCACCATACTGTGACGTAGTATCTGATCCTTAAACATATATCCCTTCTGAAGCTCTTTTATAACTGTCCCTGACTGGTGATCCGGGCTCTGCTGCTGCATAACCGCATTATGAAATGCCGGATCGAAAGGTTTTCCTTCCGCCTCTATGGGCGTAACTCCTGCATCCTCCAGGACCTTTATAAGCTTTTTATATATCATCTCCATTCCCTGTCCCAGAGAATGGGTCTTTTCCTCTTCCGTAAGAGCCATAAGACCTCTTTCCATATCATCCACAACAGGAAGGATGTTTAAGAGCATGGAGGCCTGTCCGCCTGTAAACATGCTGTTCTTTTCTTTTTCAGTCCTTTTTCTGTAATTATCGAATTCAGCCATGTTCCTTAAAAGCCTGTCGTTCAGATCCTTTATCTGCTCGTCCTTTTTATCCGGCTTTTTCGGTTTCCTGCTTTTTTTAGGACTTTTTTCCTTTGCATCTTCCTCTTCATCTTTTTTCAGGTCCGATGCATTCTCTTCTTCCTCCGTTTTAAGATCAGAGGTGTTTTCTGCTCCGTTATGTTTTAAATCATCTTTTTCGTCGGAAGCGTCCTTTGCTTCCTCCTGGGGTTCGATTATCTTTTCTTTTTCATCCATTTACTTATCCTGCTTTTTCTTTTTTCTTTTTGATCCCGTATCCTTTTTAAAAATACCGTCGAGCTGTTCCATTACTACCTGAAGATCTGTAACGACTCTTTCGTAATCCATCCTTTTGGGTCCTATTATGCCTATGGTCCCGGAAAGACCGTCGTCCAGCTGATAGGAAGCCGTAACAAGACTGCAGTCTCTCATGGATTCTGCAGAGTTCTCGTTTCCTATGTAGACCTTTATCTCCCTCTTGCCTACCTCTTCCATATCCATGCGCTGGTTGATCATCTTGGTAAGCTTTTCCTTCTCCTCTATGGCGCTTATGAGTCCGCCCACGGCATTCTGCTCTGTAAGCTCAGGATATTTGAACAAATTGGTCGCTCCCGAAGTATATACGGAAAGCTCTTCGTCCTCCTGAATTGTATCCGCAATGGCATCCAGGATCTCTTCCATTACGGGAAGATACTTCCCTGACTGGGCCTTAAGCTTCTTTATGATCTCCAGATTGATCTCCTTTGCCGAGAGCCCCTGAAGGTGGGAGTTCAGGATCAGGTTTATCTTCGTCAGATCTTCGTTATTAAAAGCCTTATCAAGCTCGATCAGATCATTCTTGATGATATTTCCCTCCATCATCGCCACAAGAAGGTACTCTTTTTCGGAAACTGCAGAAAACTGAAGGAATCTTATCTTATTGGCATCCTTCTGAGGAGATGAGACAAGAGAGAGATAATTGGTTGAATCCGCCAGAAGCTTTGCTGCCTGCTTAAGAACGTTGTCCAGTTTCTCTGTCTTATCAAGTATTATCTCCTTAAGGTTGTCCAGTTCATCCATCTTGTCCTGCATCAGATTGTCCACATAAAAACGATATCCCTTGTCTGTAGGAATACGTCCTGATGATGTATGCGGCTGTAAAATGTATCCGTGCTCTTCCAGATCCGCCATTTCGTTTCTGATGGTGGCTGAGCTCAGGTTAAGATCTGAGGCCTTGGAAATGGTCCTGGATCCTACGGGCTCGCCGGTCTCCAGATATGTACGGATGATCATTTTAAGTATGGAGATCTTTCTACTGTCTAATTCCATTTTCTTATGCCCTTTCTGTTAGCACTCAAAATAGTAGAGTGCTAACATCTATGTATAAGATATCACCACGCCGTGCCTTTGTCAACACTTAATGATAAAAGAAAAGAGCTGCTTTTCTTTAAAGAAAGGCAGCTCCTCGTCTTCTGTATAAATATTATATTATCCCTTCCAGGGGCTCGTTAAGCACCTCCGTGCCTTCAAGGCAGAATCTTCCGTCCTTTATTATGGATATCCTTTCTCCGCTGTCTGTGCAGGAAGCTATTTCTCCCAGCTCCTCATATGGTATGGTGATATCCGTATGGCAGTTAAAATATGCCTTTTCAGGCTCCGTATCCCTTAAAAGAGACCATTTGTTTTCTTTGGCTATTATTTCCTTTCCGTCAGGATTATACATCCTGTTCTCCTCGGATCTGGAATAGCAGGTGTCACCCACTGCAAAATGAGGGCCGGTCTTTTCCGCAATAAGGATGGTAAGCCTGTCGAATATATCATACTTTCTTGCCATGGCATAAGCCGTAGTATTTGTTCCTATGGCAAATTCTCCCAGAGGAAGAGTATCATGCTTCATAAGGATATTGTCTTTGATATATTTCCTGTTCTCTTCCTCGGTATCGAAATTACTGCAGCTGTAATCCTTTATCATACCGTCTTCAAATGTGATCGTAAGATCTTTGTAGAAGAGTCCCTCAAGATATACCCTGCTTACGTTAAGCACGCCGTTCGTGCCGTCAAGGACAGGTGTTGTAAATACCTCGCCCACGGGAATATTGACATCTGCCACGCAGTTCTCGAATTTCGTTTCCTTTTGGGGATCCTCTGTTTTATAAAGTCTTACCTTTATATCGGTCTTGTTTCCGTTCTTACCGAGGATATGGACATAATCTCCCTTATCCAGCACATCTATGATAAATTGCTGTATCCTCTTGTATTCCTCGTTATCCATGGTATTTATCTTTACAACATCACTGAATATGTCTTCAAAATCAGATCCGATCTCCGGAACGGGGAATGATATTATGGTAAAGGAAAGGTTTGCCCGGTTAAGATATTTCTGACTGATCATCATATTGTTTACGCGGAATTCCACGCTCATCTTCTGCTGCTCATCAGTCATCTTTACGGCATGCTCCTTTATCTCGGGATCGAAAGGTTCCTCTCCGAATACTTCGATATAGATAGGACCGCCCATTCGTTTGATGTCATCTTTATACTTCTCCATTACATTTTCGATGGACTCAAGACGGCTTCCGTTAAAGGCCTTATCCATAATAAGGCTGATATCCTCTTTATGATCAAAATCAAATTGGGGATTAGGGCCTGTAACAGTAACTCCGGCCTTTATCTGGGTATAGATCATATATCCCTGGCCTCTCGTA
>CADBUJ010000024.1 GCA_902797845.1 uncultured Eubacteriales bacterium
AAATAAAAAAATAAGAAGGATCAAAGATGAATTCTAAAGTAAAAGGTCTTTCCATGCTGGGCAGGGCCATAAAGGAATACAGAGCCTCAAAAGGGCTTACACAGACTGAATTCGCAGAATTGGCGGGAGTTACCACCAATACTGTTTACACATGGGAAAACAATATTATAAAGCCGGGGATAGGGGCTCAGAACGTCCTTTCGAAGATACTGGAGCTCCCTATTTCGGATATCATCGATATGGCTAATAAAGAATGTGAAGAAGAACCGGTACTCGTTGTAATGGCTGCCGGAATGGGGTCCAGATACGGCGGGCTCAAGCAGATAGATGTGCTTAATAAGGACGGAGATATCATCATCGATTTTTCCGTTTATGATGCCATAAGAGCAGGCTTTAAAAAAGTCATATTTATAATCCGCAGGGAAAATGAAAAAGATTTCAGAAGGATAATCGGAGACAAGATAAGTCCTTATATAAATGTTGAATATGCATATCAGGACATTGAGGACATTCCAGACGGCATAAAGGTGCCTGCAGGAAGAGAAAAGCCCTGGGGAACAGGACACGCCATCCTGTCATGTAAGGATATGATAAACGGGCCGTTCCTCGTTATCAACTCCGATGATTATTACGGTGCCCAGGCATTTAAGATAGCGTATGATTTTCTTTCGGAAAAAGAGAACGAAGGCGAGCATATGATGGTGGGATATCTCATAGAGAATACCCTTACGGATAACGGTTATGTCTCCAGAGGTATATGCACTACAGATAAGCGAGATCAGCTTACGGATATAAAGGAAAGAAAAAGAATAGAAAAGCTTGGTACAAGACAGAGTTATCTTGATGATGACGGCATTACCTGGGTATCTATACCTAAAGGGACCATAGTCTCCATGAATATGTGGGGCTTCAGCAGATGCTTCCTTGATATTCTCGAAGAAGGCTTTATGCCTTTCCTTGAGAAGGCCTTAAAGGAAGACCCCGACAAAGCCGAATATCTTCTTCCCGAAGTGGTGGGAGAGATGATACAGACGAAAAAAGGACGGGTTCATGTCATGAAAACTGCAGATAAGTGGTATGGGGTAACATACAAGGAAGACAAGGAAAAAGTCGTTAAAGCCGTACGCCACCTAAAAGGGTCAGGACTTTACCCTATTCATCTCTGGAAAAAAATATGAAGGTCTTAAAATAAAATTATTCAAAAAAGGCAAAATAAATCTATTTACATTAAAAAATGGCTGTGTTATAATGCAACAGTCGTTTGACAAAGAACCTGCATTCGGGTATGGGATATCTCCGGCCGTATCTTAATGTAAGGCAATTAAACAATAATAGGAGGAATCATTTATGATGACAACAGAAGAAAAAAGAGAGATCATCGAGAAGTACGGCAATACGCCCGAGGATACAGGATCACCTGAGGTCCAGATAGCACTTCTCACCTATAGGATCTCAAGTCTCACAGAGCATCTTAAGGACAACAAGAAGGATCACCATTCAAGAAGGGGGCTTCTTAAAATGGTAGGTCAGAGAAGAGGTCTTTTGGATTATCTGAAACGTAAGGATATCAACAGATACAGAGCCATTGTAGAAAAGCTTGGACTAAGAAAATAATAAGAATTGGGGGTGGGGTCTACCGCCCCCATTTCAAGTATTAAAGGAGAAGATAATGGGGAAAGAATACAAAAGTTTTTCAATGGATCTTGCAGGCAGAACGCTGACGGTAGACATCGGAAGAGTTGCTGCTCAGGCAAACGGTGCGGCTCTGGTACATTACGGAGATACCACAATACTTTCAACAGCGACTGCATCAGATAAGCCAAGAGACGGCGTCGATTACTTCCCCTTGGGCGTAGAGTTCGAGGAAAGGATGTACTCAGTGGGCAAGATCCCCGGAGGATTCAATAAAAGAGAAGGCAAGGCCTCGGAGAATTCCATACTTACTTCCAGGGTTATCGACAGACCTATGCGTCCCTTGTTTCCGAAGGATTACAGAAATGATGTAACACTTAACAATCTGGTTCTCAGCGTAGATCCTGAGTGCAGCGCAGAATTGGCTGCCATGCTGGGTTCTTCCATAGCTACATGCATATCGGATATACCCTTTGACGGACCATGTGCCATGACTCAGGTAGGACTTATTAACGGAGAATTTATTATAAATCCCACCTATGCTCAGAAAACTGTTTCAGATCTGTTCCTTACCGTGGCATCGACCAGAGATAAGGTAATAATGATCGAAGCAGGAGCCAACGAAGTTAAGGAAGATATGATGATCCAGGCTATTTATAAAGCCCACGACATCAATCAGGAGATAATAAAATTCATCGACAATATCGTATCATCCTGCGGCAAAGAAAAGCATACATACGAACATTTCCAGGTTCCTTCAGAACTTGTGGATAAACTTAAAGAGCTTGTTCCCGCCCCTGAGATGGAGAAGGCGGTATTCGCAGAAGAAAAGCAGGAGAGAGACGAGAATATAGCAAGGATCACAGACCTTGTTAACGAGGCTCTTTCAGATAACGAGGAGCTCCTGCCCTTTGTCGATACAGCAATTTACAATTATCAAAAAGAAACAGTAAGAAAGCTTATCTTAAAGGACAGAAAGAGACCGGACGGAAGAGAGATAGATCAGATCAGACCTCTTTCTGCGGAAATAGATATTATTCCCAGAGTTCACGGATCCGGTATGTTCACAAGAGGCCAGACACAGATCTGTACAATAACTACCCTGGCACCTCTTGCAGAAGCCCAGAGGCTTGACGGACTTGATGCGGAAACCACTCAGAAGAGATATATGCATCATTATAATTTCCCTTCATATTCTGTAGGAGAAACAAAGCCGTCAAGAGGACCCGGAAGAAGAGAAATAGGACACGGAGCACTGGCTGAAAAAGCTCTTGTGCCTGTTCTGCCTTCGGAAGAGGATTTCCCTTATGCCATAAGAACAGTATCTGAGACCTTCGAGTCCAACGGATCGACTTCTCAGGCCAGTGTTTGTGCATCCACCCTTTCCCTTATGGCTGCAGGTGTTCCCATTAAAAAACAGGTTGCGGGCATTTCCTGCGGACTTGTAACAGGGGATTCCGATGAAGATTATGTGGTCCTCACAGACATACAGGGCATCGAGGATTTCTTCGGTGATATGGACTTCAAGGTGGCAGGAACAAAAGACGGTATAACTGCTATCCAGATGGATATAAAGATCCACGGCCTTACAAAAGAGATCGTGGAGGAAGCTATATCAAGAACAAAGGCAGCGAGAGATTATATCATCGATAAGGTACTTACTCCCGTTATAGCCAGACCCAGATATGAAGTTTCGGAATATGCACCCAAGATCAGACAGATCAGCATCGATCCTGCAAAGATAGGTGATGTGGTTGGTACCAAGGGGAAGGTGATCAATCAGATCATAGAGGATTACGGTGTTAAGATCGATATCACCGATGACGGAGCTGTTTCTGTCAGCGGCCTTGATCGGGATGCCATCAACAAGGCTATAGATGTCATCAACGTCATAGTCAGCGATTTTGAAGAAGGAAAAGTATACGAGGGAACTGTAACCAGCATTAAAGATTTCGGAGCATTTATCGAATTTGCTCCCGGCAAAGAAGGCATGGTTCACATTTCCAAACTTTCCAGAGAAAGAGTTGAAAAAGTAGAGGATGTACTATCGCTGGGACAAAAAGTAAAAGTTAAATGTACCGGAAGAGACAGACAGGACAGAATTAACTTCAGTCTGCGTGATGTAGAACAGTAATTCTTTCCTTCTTTAAAAGGAGGTCTTTTCCAAATGGCAAAAAAAATGAAGACTATGGACGGTAACACGGCTTGCGCATGGACATCCTATGCCTTTACCGAAGTGGCCGGTATCTACCCCATCACTCCTTCATCCCCCATGGCAGATTCAGTTGATACCTGGGCTGCACAGGGAAGGAAAAATCTTTTCGGGGAGACGGTCAGGGTTATCGAAATGCAGTCTGAGGGAGGAGCGGCAGGAGTCCTTCACGGATCTCTTACTACAGGCGCTCTTACCACCACTTATACAGCGTCGCAGGGATTGCTCCTTATGATCCCCAACATGTATAAGATAGCCGGAGAATTGTTGCCGGCAGTATTCCATGTCAGTGCGAGAGCACTTGCGTATCATGCCTTAAGTATTTTCGGAGACCATTCTGATGTAATGGCCTGCAGGCAGACAGGATTTGCAATGCTCTGTTCAAATTCTGTCCAGGAGGCAATGGACCTGGCAGCCGTAGCTCATTTAAGTGCCATTAAAGGAAGAGTGCCCTTTATACACTTTTTTGACGGCTTTAGAACATCACACGAGATACAGAAAATAGAGGTCCTTGACTACGAAGATCTTCGTGATCTTGTAGATATGGAGGCCTTAAGAAGATTCAGGGATAATGCCTTAAATCCCGAGCATCCTGTAACAAGAGGAACTGCTCAGAACCCCGACATTTATTTTCAGGGGAGAGAGGCGTCAAATAAATATTACGATGCTCTGCCGGATACTGTGGAATATTATATGGCTGAGATCAGCCGCATTACCGGCAGGGAATACAAGCTCTTCAATTATTACGGAGACCCGGAAGCAGACAGGGTTCTGATTGCCATGGGCTCCGTATGTGAAGCTGCTGAGCAGGTCGTAGGGTATCTTAACAGAAACGGGGAAAAGGTAGGACTTGTGGAAGTCCATCTTTACAGACCCTTCAGATTTGAAGCCCTTATGGAGGCCATTCCCAAGACAGCCACTAAGATATGTGTACTTGACAGAGTCAAGGAATATACGGGCATAGGAGAGCCTCTTTATACAGACGTCTGCGCAGCTTTCTATAAAACCGGCAGAAAGGCCACCATAGTGGGGGGAAGATACGGATTAGGATCAAAGGACACTCCTCCTACTTGCATCGTTGCAGCATTCGAAAATCTTAAAGAAGACCAGCCTAAAAACGATTTTGCCCTCGGTATAGTGGATGATGTAACAGGTAGATATCTGCCTGTCAGCAAAAAACATATCGATGTAAAATCAAAAGGCACCAAGAGCTGTATGTTCTGGGGGCTGGGAGCCGACGGCACTGTCGGAGCCAATAAGAATACGATCAAGATCATCGGTGATAACACAGACCTTTATGCCCAGGCTTATTTTGATTACGACTCCAAAAAATCCGGAGGCGTAACCATTTCTCACCTAAGATTCGGAAAGAATCCCATAAGATCCACATATCTTATACATTCGGCAGATTTTGTTGCATGCCATGCTTCCGAATATGTCTACAGCTATGACATGACATCCGCGATCAAAGAGGGTGGCACGTTTCTTTTGAGCTGCCGCTGGAAAAAGGAAGACCTGGAAAAGCGGCTTCCTGCTAATGTAAAGCGTGATATAGCAAGAAAGCATATTAATTTTTATATTATTAATGCCATCACCATATCAAGAGAGCTGGGTCTCGGAGGCAGGACAAACACGGTGCTTCAGGCAGCATTTTTCAAGCTGTCAGGTATAATGCCCATAGATGACGCCGTAAGGCACATGAAAGATGCCATAAAGCAGACCTACGGTAAAAAGGGCAGTGCAGTGGTTGAAATGAACTGCAAGGCTGTGGATGCAGGACTTGATAATCTTATAAAGATAGATGTTCCGGAAGAATGGGCAGATGCCGTTGATCCCGAAAAGCCTGAGAAGGTCCTTCCTGATTATGTAAAGAATGTGGCAAAGCCGATCCTTTCTCTTAAGGGCAACGATCTTCCTGTCAGCGCCTTTAACGGTCATGAAGACGGAACATATCCCACCGGGACCACCATGTATGAAAAAAGAGGTATATCCTCCTTCGTTCCCGGGTGGAGACCGGAAAAATGCGTGCAATGCAATAATTGTTCTTATGTATGTCCTCATGCAGCCATCAGGCCTTATCTTCTTACGGAGGAAGAGGTACTAAAGGCTCCCGAAGGATTTAATGCAGTTTCTGCAAAGGGTAAGGGATTCGAGAATTACTACTACAAAATGCAGCTTTCTCTTGATGACTGCCTGGGATGCGGATCATGTATCGAAGTCTGTCCTTCAGATGCCTTTGATCATTCGACTTACAGAGAACACTACGAAGAAA
This sequence comes from uncultured Eubacteriales bacterium, assembly GCA_902797845.1. Taxonomy (GTDB): domain Bacteria; phylum Bacillota; class Clostridia; order Lachnospirales; family Lachnospiraceae; genus RUG14319. Next base: position 6,117 of record CADBUJ010000024.1, read on the forward strand.
AGGAAAACTGGAAATACGCTCAGACCTTATCCCACAAGGTTAATCCTATGAGCAAATATACCGTTAAAGGCAGCCAGTTCCAGCAGCCTCTCCTTGAGTTCTCGGGAGCATGCTCCGGATGCGGAGAGACTCCATATGTAAAGCTCTTAACTCAGCTTTTCGGAGACAGGATGCTTATAGCGAATGCTACGGGCTGTTCATCCATATGGGGTGCTGCGGAGCCCACATCACCGTATACAAAGGATCATAAAGGTCACGGACCTGCATGGAGCAATTCTCTTTTTGAAGATGCAGCGGAGTTCGGACTTGGTATGCTTACTGCAAATAAGACAAGAAGGAAAAACATCGAATCCGCAGTGAGAGTGCTGATAGATAAAGGTATAGCTGTTTCCGAAGGAAAGACGTGGCTTATGGATAAGGATGTGGGCC